>CAZNVF010000021.1:0-14511 GCA_964576395.1 uncultured Oscillospiraceae bacterium | reverse complement strand
TTTTGATTCTGCCACTGAAGAGGGCGAAAATATTGCTGCCAATTCGTCCCCTGTTGGAAGAAAACTTATCCGCAGATTTGAGATTGAGATAGAGACACTTGATTTTGACGCTTTTGTTTCCTCCGTTAAGCAAAAGGTATCCGAATACGGTGGTTACATTGAAAGTTCCAGCGTTAGTGGTAACTCTTATAACTATTCTGCCGGAAGGCGGGACGCAAATTTTGTTTGCCGTATTCCATCAAATAGGCTTGATGAGTTTGTAAATACAGTTGGCGGCCTTGGCAATGTTATCTATAGTTATGAAGACAGTGATGACGTAACGTTAAATTATGTTGATGTTGAAGCAAGAGTAGCTTCTCTTCAGACCGAGTATGATCGTCTGCTTGAACTTCTTGCTGAGGCTGAAAATATCGACAGCATAATAACTCTTGAAGAAAGACTTTCAGAGGTTCGTTACCAGCTTGAAAGCTACAAGAGCCAGCTTCGTACCTATGATAATTTAATTGACTACAGTACTGTTAATCTTACAGTTCAAGAAGTAAAACGGATCACTGAAGCCGAACCTGAAAGCATTTGGGATAGAATAGCAAACGGCTTTGGAAACAATATTTATAGTATCAGCGTTGATTTTCAGAATTTCTTTGTCTGGTTTGTTTCAAATATACCTTATTTTGCAATCTGGGCAGTCATTATTGGTATTATTGTTCTTATAATAAATCTTTGCCTCAGAAGCAGCCCACGCCACCAAGCAAAAAAAGCGTATAAAAAAGCTCAAAAAGAACGCAGGAAAGCTGAAAAACTTGTTAGGAAAAACGGCGAAGCTTCTTCTACTGAAGCTCCAAAAAATGAAGAAAAATAATTGCCTTTGATATTTGCTTTTGCCTTGATTTTTTAAGTACGTTTCTTTTGTAAAAAGCAATGCCGAAAGTTAAAATAGCCATTCTCTTCATAAATGTACCGGCGGCTGGTATGCGCTAAAAATTGCGCTTACAAACCCAAGAAAGTTTGTCAAAGTAGTGTAGCATAGTTTGAACTGTGCTTTATTGAAATGATCGTGATGTATTTGTAATTAAAAAATATCATTGATCAGGCAAATTTTAGCGCATTCTTTTGGATAAAATAGCAAGTGCAAAAAGCGGTGCTCATTTTTGAGCACCGCTTTTTATGCGTTCTCATGAGAACTTTCGCTTAGTTCTTATAAGGCCAGTATTATTTACCTAGCATAAAAGGTGAAAGATATTTTGCTATTTTCCCAGCCGTCATTGTCTGAAGATAGACTTTTCCCGGTCCTGTAATTACTGTGTCAAACAGACCTCCTCCGCCAAATAACACGTTTTTAGCTCCGCTTACCATTTGAACGTCCATTTTGCAGGTGGCATCCATTATTGCAAGTACGCCTGTATCACAAACTATTTTTTCACCGGGCTGCAGATCATATTCCGGGCAGTAACCATCCACTTTCATAAATACCATTCCAGGGCCAGTTATTTTCTGCATTAGAAAGCCTTCTCCCCCAACAAGACCCGCTCCGATCTTCTTCTAAAAATATTAAAGAAAGATCAACACCCGATGTTGCAAAAAGGAAACAAGTTTTCTGGCAGATAAGGCTCTCCCCTGCCTCAAGAGTTCTTGCGACGATCTTTCCCGGAAAAGATGAAATGAAAGCTATTTCGCATTCGCCCTCTTCAGTATATCTGGACATAAAGAGACTTTCACCACTGAATACCCGTCCAATAGATCTTCCTATTCCGCTCTGGGCTTTAGTTTCAGTTTTGACAAGGCCTCTTGACCATGGCTCCGGCTTCACTTATGATTACTTCACCGGGAGAAAGTTTAATGATAAGAGCCGGGAGGCTCCCGCCCTCAATTGAGTAATGCATAAATTTTCCCTCCTAACTTATTTTCTTCTTTCATCACTGAATATTTAGTATAACTTTATGGCAGATAAGGATCACTTTCAGCGTCCCACTCGGCTCCTTCTTAGCGGAGGAAGAAAAAGAAATCAAAGCTTTCACCATCAAAATCATACGGGGACCAAACGCTTATGGCACCATTTTCAAGCCAGAAAGAAAAATACGGCTCATCTTCTTAAATAAGATAAATGTCAAGAAGCCAAGCGTCATCCTCACCAATATCAGCATCTACATGGTCCGACTGAAGATCTACCCAGTAAGAAAGAATCGGGCTTCCGTCCATTTCATATGTATCATAAAGTTCAAAGAAAGTTTTTCCGCTGGTATCAGTTCCTATGATCCCCCAAACTTCATAAATTCCCTCTTTAAAACCTTCATTGCTCTCGTGGTTGTATATTTTGGCAAATCCATACCAATATGTTCCCGCCTGCAGTTCGGTTGTTGATGGAATAAAGGGCTCTGACTCCGTGGCTGAGTTTGTGTTAGAACCTATATCGCTCGATGAAGAGTACGACCACTTATTATTGTTGCTTATATCCTTTCCTACGCCAATAATAAGCGAAACAATACAAGCTATAAAAGCTACCGCTATAACTGCTACCACACAAATAACAACAACTATTATTGTATTTTTTCTTTCTTGCGGCAGCTTTATCCGCATCATAGGAATCGTTCGGAATAGCAGAATAATATGTACCCTGTGTTGGAGGCGTGTACGTTCCTTCCGTTTGTGCAGGCTGAACATATTCTTTTGCGGGAGCCTCTTCCATCGGTGGAACATAGGTGCCCTGCGTCTCCCCTACATCATATGAACTGTTTTCGACTGATTCTGTTTTTCGATTTTTGCTCCACAGTTAGTGCAGAATTTTGCATCATCGTTAAGTTTTGTTCCGCAATTTGTACAAAATGCCATTTTGTTATCCCCCTCTTCACAAACTTCAACCTCGTTACGGACAGTTCTTTAAACGTCCATAAAAGTGATAATTTTATGTTTTTATTTCACCAAATGATATTTACTTTGTCTACTTAAATTTTATTCAACTTTAGTTATTTTGTCCCAAATCATCGTTTTTTGTGGAAATATTAAACAAGTTATTACAGGGTTTTACATTTTAAAGTTCTTTTCCCATCATAATCGTATCGCTTTCTTCCATTCCAAACTTTTTATAAAAATTCGCGTCTTCCGGAATGGTGCAAAGCTCAATAGCCCTTATTCCTTTTCCTTTAAGGCGTTTTTCAAATTCTTTGAAAAGCGCTGTTCCTATACCTTTTCCCCGAAGTTCATTTTTTACGCAAAATTCATTTATGGTAAATGCAACGCCATCGTAATACTGCTTTTCATTGCCCATTATCATTCCCACTATTTTCTCATTGTCTACAGCAGCAAGGCCAAAAAATCCTCTGCTTTCAACCATATCTGAAATGCGCTTTTGCGCTGTTTTTATATTCCACTTTTCAAGCCACGGCTCAGCGTTAAAGGCTTTAGCATATATTTTTGCAAGTTCAGCGCAGTCGGCCAAAACTATCTGCCTATAATCCATATAATTCCTCACTTATATTAGAATAATAAAATAATATCCCATATTTCATTTTCCGTCAATAGACCTTTGCCATGAATCTGTATGAGAAGCTATATCCGCAGCTATCACTTCTTCATTATAAACATATAGAGTTACATATACATCGTCAGATTCCGAGCAATTTGTAACTTTATAGCAGTATTTAGTCACAGTTTTGCCAAGGTACGGCGAAATATCCATTCCCGAAGCAAGTTGCAATTCGTTATACTTTGTAAGTACATCATCAAATTCAGCCGGAATAGATAACTCTGTTACAGAAAATGGCTCTTCCTCCGTTTCCCAACCTTTTGAAGCGATAAATTCTTTTCTGCTTAAATTATCTGTTACATGGCGTGAAACTGCCTCTTCAGAGGTTTCAGGACTGTTTCCGCCGAAAAAGAAAAGAATGGCGGCAATTATAACCGCAAGTATAATGCATAGCATTCCCAATACTTTCATCTTAGTAGTTTTTACAGATGCCGTTATCAAAATATCATCCTCCTGTATAAAAATAACAATTCGCAGCGAAGCATTTTTACTTTTTTATTTTCTGGCGGCAAAAAATAAAGCCCTGTCAAAAGTATGACAAGGCTTTCATTTTTATTACATAGGATTAATCTTTTTCTTCGGTCATCCACTGTTTAGCTTCTTCAATGACTTTAGCTTTAAGACCTTCGTCACGAAGTTCCTCATAGCGGGTAAAATCAAAGCTGAAAGAGCCTCTACCCTGGGTCATGGAACGAAGAGAGGTGGTGAAATCGTGCATTTCGCTCATTGGGACTTCCGCCTCAACTTCTGAATAACCGTCCTCACCCTCAACAGGATTCATACCAAGAACGCGGCCGCGGCGTTTATTTATATCGCCGTAAAGCTCTCCGGTAGCATCCTCCGGAACGATGACTTTAAGGGTACCAATAGGCTCAAGAAGAACTGGGCCGGCCTGAGGAATACCAGCTTTATAGGCTAGTCTTGCGGCCATCTGGAAAGACATATCGTTGGAATCCACCGGGTGGTAGGAGCCATCTACAAGTCTTGCAAGAACGCCGACCATCGGATAGCCCGCAAGCGTACCGGCTTTGCACGCCTCGCGCAGGCCTTTTTCAACTGCCGGGAAGAAGTTCCTCGGAACGGAACCGCCGAACACAGCTTCCTCAAATACCATATCTTCACTTTCAGTAGGCTCAAACTCTATCCACACATCACCATACTGGCCGTGGCCACCGGATTGTTTCTTATGTTTGCCCTGTACTTTGACCTTCTTACGAATGGTCTCGCGGTAAGGCACACGGGGTTTTTCAAGTCCAAGCTCTATTCCAAATTTAGATTTTAGCTTGCTTACAACAACATCAAGGTGCTGCTCGCCAAGGCCTGCAAGGATCTGTTGTTTAGTCTCAGCGTTGACCTCATAAGATACAGTCTCATCTTCTTCAACAAGTTTTGCAATAGCTGAAGCAATCTTGCTATCATCGCCTTTACCTTTGAGGAACATAGCCATTCTAAGGCAGGGAGCCGGGAACTCGGCCTTTCTAAATGATACCGGTCTTTTCGGGTCGCAAATGCTGTCGCCTGTGACCGCCTCGGCAAGCTTAGTAATAGCACCAATATCACCTGCGCTAATGGAATCAACAGTCTCCTGCTGTTTGCCACAGACAAACACCATTTTCCCAAGGCGCTCCTGCGAGCCGGTTCTTGGAACAACTGGAGTAGTTCCAGTGGTAAGCGTACCTGAAACTACTTTTACGAAAGAAAGTTTGCCAACAAAGGGGTCGGCAACAGTTTTAAATACATAAGCCGCAAGAGGAGCGTCAGGATCGCACTCGATCTTAACTTCATTCCCTTCAGCATTAATGGCACGCTCGCCTGCAATTGCCTTTGCAGAGGGAAAAACTTTTTTGAGAGAGTTCATAAACAGAGAAACGCCTCTTAACGTAAGAGCATCACCGCAATATACCGGAGCGATAGTGTGTTTTTCAAGACCATATTCCAGCCCTCTGATGCACTCTTCCTCCGTAAAAGGCTCACCGCTGAAATATTTATCCATAAGGGCGTCATCAGTTTCAGCTATTGCCTCTGCAAGGGCATCTTCAAGTTCTTCAATTCTACTATCGTTCGGAACACTGGTTTCAATTGCTTGACCTTTTGCATCAAATTTATAGGCCTTTTTGGTGAACATATTCACATAAACTTCGCCCACAGGAATTATTACCGGGCAAACAGAGGCGCCAAATTTTTCTTTAAGCTGGTCAAAAGTTTTATAGAAATCTGCGTTTTCCTGATCCATTTTACTTACAAAGAAAGCACGGGTTTTGTGGCAAACCTTAGCAAGCTTCCAAGCTTTTTCAGTACCTACAAGAACACCGGATTTTGCGGAAAGAGTGATAACTACTGTATCAGCAGCACGAACGCCCTCATAGAGCCCTCCGGCAAAATCAAAAAGTCCGGGGGTATCAAGTACGTTTACTTTTACTCCATCATATTCAAATTTAGCAACCGCAGAAGAAACAGAAATATGACGTTTAGTCTCCTCCGGGTCAAAGTCGCAAACGCTGTTGCCATCAGCAACAGAGCCAAGACGGTCAGTAGCTCCGGCTATGTAAAGCATAGCCTCTGCCAATGAAGTTTTACCATCAGAACCATGACCAGCAAGGGCAATGTTTCTGATATTATCTGCTGTGTATTGTTTCAAAGCATTAATCCCCTTTCACAATATATCGTACGCAGTTATTATAACAGAACGGCAATGGTTTTTGCAATATAAATCCAAAAAAAGTTATTAATATTAAACGAAAAACTTACCGTTCTATTAAAAATTCAAAAAATTTTGACAAATTGTTTGGCATAAACTAACGCTTTTCTTACACTATTATTTTAGTATATACTATTTATTAGAGGTGATTGAATGCTTACTATGTTAAAAACACTTAGAAAACAAAAGCATCTCACTCAAAGAGAGCTTGCCGATGCTTTACATATATCTCAGACTTCTGTAAGTAAATATGAACGTGGAGAATCAGAGCCAGACCTTGAAATGATACTTATAATGGCTGACTATTTTGGAGTTACTGTAGACAGCTTTCTCCGTTTTTCAGACAATGCCTAATGTATTTTCAAAATCTGGAAGCAGCTCTGCCGGAGCGACCTGCGGGAAAAGATATGCCCCTGGGGCTTTCTTAAACGCTGCGCGCATGGCAGCAACAAAAAGCTGACCTGTAAGAGACGGATTTTCTATCTCCATTTGAAAACTGAAATTTTGATTACCAACCCCGGCCGAAACGCCGTTGCGCTTTAGCAAAACACCGTGGCCGGTATTCCGCACACTGTCGGTTTTATCTACAAAACGGACGGTTGTTTTGTCGTGCTTAAAATAACTGTCAGTCAAAATGGCTTTCTCAATTTTACTTTTTTCTTCACCTTCTTTAGCAGCAACATATACTTCTCTGCGGTGCTCACCGAATCCATTTGGAAGGGTCATTGAAACGGCGTCAGCAACACCTGAAATAGCACGCACAGCGGTGGAGTGCCCCATGCTCATTCCCGGACCAAAATTGGTATAAGTCACGCCTTCAGGCGCTGCTGCAAGAAGCAAAGCCCTTATGGCTGAATCAAGGCCGGGATCCCATCCCGCACCAATAACTGCGGCCGCACCGCCAGTTTTGGCTGCCTTTTCAAGGCGTTTTGCAAGGCCAAATATCTCAGTGTGAATATCAAATCCATCCACAGTGGAGATACCGTGCTCAAGAAAGCGTTCAACAAAACTTTCAACATTTCTGGATGGGACGCAAATCAACGCCCCATCGGGTTTCTGTTCCAGCTCTTCAAGTGAAGTCGCCACCGGCACTTCCGGGAATTCCAGCACCGGCTTTGCTGTTCTTCTTATAAACGCGTAAAGGCACATATCCGGCGAATTCTTCACTGCCCTCGCGGCAGCAAGACCAACATTCCCAAGGCCGACTATAACAATATTTTTCATAAAAACACCTCCATATTTTTAAAAATATGAAGGTGTTTTTTTAACTATTCTTAATCAGTTCCACATAATGAGCTATACAATATGTCCGCACTGCTTTTTAAGGATGACAGCCGTCTTACTGTATAATCGCTTTTCTTTCAGCCGCCTTATTCAGCAATAAAAAAGCACAACCCGTTTGGGCTGTACTTTTTTACATACTTTTTATCTTTCAACAACGTATTTATGGACACGCTCAGGAAGGTCCTCTTTTTCGCAAGACGCTGCAAAGGTCATGCAGATATTGTAATCATTGCAAAGTCTATTGAGTTTATCGGTCATTTTTGCAAAGGCGTCATAGTCGCGGCCGCCGATTTTAAAGGTGGCGTCCACAAAAATATCGCTTATGTCGTAGTTTCCTGCAACAAGACCGGAAAGGAAACCGTAAAACGCGTTAAAATCAGAGATATCGTATTCGTCTATATCTATAAGGCGAACACTGTGGTCAACGTCAAAGCGAAGATTTTGCCCTCTTTCAATGGCGACGACGCAGCCGCTGCTGTTTTTTACTGCTTCATGGATACTGTCCATAAGGAATTTGGTTTTGCCGGAGCCCTTAAGGCCGATTATAAGTTTGATCATTTTAATGTCTCCCTCTGTTCTTTGTATTATCATTGCGCGAACGCAGTTTGACCGTCAGTCAAGTTTGGCTTCAATAGCCGCTTTCATGTCCTCGTAACCTGGCTTGCCAAGAAGCGCGAACATATTCTTTTTATACTCCTCAACGCCGGGCTGATTGAATGGATTTACCCCGAGCATATATCCGGAGACCGAAACTGCAATTTCAAAGAAATATATCATTTTTCCAACCTCATATGGGCTTCGCTCAGAAACTGTGATTACAATGTTCGGCACACCGCCCTCTGTATGTGCTGCAAGAGTTCCAAGGCGTGCTTTTTCATTTATCTCATTAAGGTCCATTCCCGCAAGAAAATCAAGCCCGTCCAGGTTTTCACCATCCCGCTCCACCAGGAAATTATGCTTCGCTTTTTTAAAACGAACTACTGTTTCAAAAAGGCTTCTGTTCCCCTGCTGCACAAACTGACCAAGTGAATGAAGATCGGTAGAAAATATTGCGGAGCATGGGAAAAGCCCCTTTCCATCCTTGCCTTCGCTTTCCCCAAATAGTTGTTTCCACCATTCCGCCATTTGAGCAAACGCCGGCTCATAGCTTACCATAAGCTCCAGCGTTTTGCCCTTTTCAAGAAGTATATTTCTTGCGGCGGCATACTGTATTGCCGGGTTCTTTTCAAACTCCTCTGAGAAGTAATCTCTCATTCCGGCGGCAGCTCCTGCCATTAGCTCATCAATATCTATTCCAGCGACTGCCACAGGCAAAAGCCCAACAGAAGTCAAAACTGAAAACCTTCCGCCTATGTTATCCGGCACAGTGAAAGTTTCCCAACCTTCTTCATCCGCAAGGTATTTAAGGGTACCCTTTTCCCTATCCGTCGTACAGAATATTCTACCTTTTGCTTCTTCTTCTCCATATTTGTCAATAAGGAGCTTTCTGAAAAAGCGAAAAGCTACTGCTGGTTCTGTAGTTGTGCCGGATTTTGAAATAACGTTTACGGAAAAATCCCTGTTCTTACAGATTTCGCCAAGCTCATACATATAGTCCGGACTGAGGTTACATCCGGCAAAATATATTTCCGGTCCGTTGGTATTTACCCTGTTACGGAAAGGCGAAGTCAAAAGTTCGATCACTGCTCTGGCTCCAAGGTAGGATCCACCGATACCTATAACTATAAAGATCTCACTTTCAGAGCGTATTTTTTCAGCCGCAATTTTCACCCTTTGAAATTCATCTCTGTCATAATCTTCAGGAAGTGAGAGAAAACCTGTAAAATCCGCCCCAAGGCCTTTTTTAGAAAAAAGCATAGCAGCAGCTTTTTCCGCTTGAGGCCTTACGGCGGAAAACTCTTCTTCCGATATAAATTTTTTTAGATGATGAAGGTCAAGTTTCAGCATAGCACGCTCCTTATAACTTGAGTTTTTCCTATATATATAATAACCGATAATCTCAACTTTGGCAAGTGAAGTTTGCACAAAATAGGACCGTCACCACAATTTTTTCTTACAATTCAGGTAGTTTTTATTATCTCAAACAGGAGTTTTTTTACTGCAGTGAAAAAATTCAACCTTTCCACTGCTTCCTCAGCAATTATATTGTACTCTCCTATTTCACCACCGCTTAAATAAACCCTCACTTTTCCAATGACCTGGCCCGCCTCTATTGGAGCTTCAATATTTTCTGGCAGCTCCACTTTTTGTTCTATTTGCTGCTCCTGGCCTTTTTTTAAAAGAAAGCTCTCCGGCACGTCAAAAACCGGTTTTATTGAATCGACCGTCCCATGAATAACAGGTATTTCCGTAAGGGCCTCCTCCGGGGTCTTCACCTGCACCACAGAATAATTTGCAAAGCCGTAATCAAGGAGCTTTCTTGCAGCGGCAAAACGTTCATCGGTATTTGGCGAACCAAGTGTAACCGATATAAGCTCCATTCCATCCCGTTCTGCCGAGGCGGAAAGGCAACAACCCGCCTCATCAGTAGAACCAGTTTTTAGCCCTGTGCAGCCTTTATAAAATCTTACAAGGCGATTGGTATTTGTAAGTTCTGTCTCACCGTTCCTAAGGCTATCCATCCATACCGTTGAGTAATTTTTAATCTCAGGGTGGCTCAAAAGCTCCGCTGACATTATGGCAATATCTCTTGCAGTGGAAAGATGCCCCTCAGCATCAAGGCCGGTACAGTTTTTAAAAACAGTATTTACCATTCCAAGTTCCGCCGCACGGCTATTCATAAGTTCGACAAACGTTTCCTCGGTTCCAGAAACGGCCTCTGCAAGAGCCACGCAGGTGTCATTGGCGGAACTTATGGCGGCAGCTTTTAGAAGTTCATGTACAGTAAAGACCTCTCCCGGTTCCAGCCATATCTGGCTTCCTCCCATTGAGCATGCGTGCTCGCTGGCTGTTATTTCTGTCTCCATAGTGAGCTTGCCGCTGTCTATTGCTTCAAACACGAGGAGCAGCGTCATTACTTTTGTTATGGACGCCGGCGGCATTTGAACATCAGCGTCATATTCAAAAAGTACCGTCCCGCTGGTTCGTTCCATTAAAATAGCAGATTTTGCAACTATGGTCAGTGCAGGGTCAACATCTGCAGCCTTTTCTATTGCCTCAAGTTCCTCCTCCGAGGCAAGATAATCCGCAAAGGCACATTGACCTGAAAGGCAAAGTAAAAGCACTGCGAGAAGTACCGACAAAATTTTTTTCATTTTTAACACCTCGCTTTTATTATAAACGTTATGCTGGTAAAAGCTAAAAAATTACCTTTCAAAGTAACCGAAAAAGGATTTTTCACATAGGATATCATACAGAACTTGCAAAGGTGTGAGCAAAATGAAAAATTGCAACTGGCGCTGCATATTACGGCCACTTCTTTTTTTCAGTATAGGGCTTCTTATCGGTTTACTTTTTCCGCTTTGCCCTATACTCTTTGTGCTTGCATTGCTGCTCATTATTTTCTGCCGCTGTATGAAATACCGCTAACGGAGGTGCTGTTTTATGAAAATCGTAGTAGTCAAAAGCCCAAAATTTCTTGTACCGCTTCTTAGAATGATATTCAAAATAAATGAAAACGACTAAACTGTAAAAGCGCCCTCAGAAGGCGCTTTTTTTCATTAACACAGCTGATTTATTGACTTCCCTGTTTTTCCATGTTATAATTATGTAAAAAATTATTCATGGCTACAAAGGTCAGAAAAACATTCAGTATGAAAACAAATTTTGCGGCAACGGGCTTGGTACAAACTCATCGGTACCGTTTCAAAACACATTAAATGCCACAAGGTTTAAAAGCGTTACAATAGGTGCATATGAAACAAAAGAATGCAATACTGCATTATATAAACGGCTTGGGTTTAATCATAGTCAAAACCTGTTCATTTGGCCGGTGCTCAAGTAATAGTGACATGCAGCCCAAAGCGTGCTCAAGCTTTCTTTTGCTTGTCAAAAGCTTGTAATTGGGTTAAATCTTCAGCTGTTTATAGCTTATGGTTGAAAAAAATATTAAAATGATATAATTATTTTATATTTCTCCATTTTATGAAAGGCGGTGAAAGTATGGCTTATAAAATTGCAATTTGCGATGACTGCGAAGCTGACGCCCGTTTTGAATACCATATTTTAAGCAGCTGGGCCACTGACCGCCAAGTGGAGATCCTTACCCAAACGTTCTCTTCTGCAGAAAGCTTTCTATTTTATTACGCTGAGCACAAGGATTTTGATATTCTTCTGCTCGATATTGAAATGGGCAACACTGATGGCGTGACAATGGCAAAAAAGGTACGTCAAGACAATGAAGCTGTACAGATCATCTTTATAACTGGTTATTCCGATTACATTGCTGAGGGGTATGACGTGGCCGCGCTTCACTACCTTATGAAACCGGTGAGCAAGGAAAAGCTTTTTACAGTTCTAGATAGGGCCCTTGAAAAAAGCAAGCAAAACGAGCGCTGCCTCAACCTTGAACTTTCAGGAGAGATGGTGAGAATCCCTTTTTATGAGATACGTTACCTTTATGTAAGGCAAAACTATGTGACCATCCACGCGAAACGTGAATATACCGTCAAACGTACTTTGAGCGATTTTGAAAAAGAGCTTGACGACCGCTTCTTCCGGGTTGGCCGTGCAATGATATTGAACCTAAAATATATAAAACGCGTCACGAAAAAAGAAGTTTACCTTTCCGAAGGAACTGTGTTGCCCCTTCCAAGGGGTGCCTATGAGCCTCTGAACCATGCCATAATCGCACATACATAAGGAGTAAGCAATGTCACTTTTTTCAAAACAGATAGATAAAAAAATCGCCGCTTACCAGCGGCAACTTATTGATACTCACTACAAGGAAGTAGAAAATATGTACCGCCAAATGCGCGGCTGGCGGCACGATTACCGCAATCATATTCAGGCCATGAAGATATTTGCATTAAACGGCGACCTTGAGGCCATAAAGTCATATTTGGACGAGCTTGACACCGATTTAAATACCGTTGACACCGTCATTAAAACCGGCAATTCTATGGCAGACGCCATATTAAACAGCAAAATCTCTCTTGCCAAATCAAAAAACATTGATGTCCATGCGGACGCTCACATTCCGGTCAAGCTAAAAATGTCCGACCTTGACCTTTGCGTTATAATTGGAAACCTTTTTGACAATGCCATTGAGGCAAATCTTTTACTTCCACCGGATGAGCGCATGATCCGCGTGTATATGGACATGAAAGGCACTCAGTTATATATTTCTTTTACTAATTTTACTGCTTCAAAAAAGATGAAAAAAGTTGGCAAACTGTTCCACACAACCAAAGGCGACGGCCACGGTTTTGGTCTTGTGAGGATAGATAACATCATTGAGCGGCTTGGCGGTTATCTCAGCCGTAATAGTGAGGATGGTGCGTTTACTACTGAAATTTTAATACCACAGTTGTGACCTGCAATTCGTCACCTGATTTTAGCAATTCGTCCCCGAAATGTGCCGGGGGCGAATTATTATGTTAGTATACACTCAGAGGTGAGAACATGAAAGATAAAAACAAACCAAAATATAATATGTGGCAAAATACAGGTTTCATGCTTTGCAATGCATGGCGCGTGTGCAGAAGCGTCATTTTTATATGTATAGCGATTTCAGTAGTAAGCGCCGGAAAAACTGCAGTAGAAATGCTAATCGCTCCTATAATACTTAATAAAATTGAAACTTTCTCTTCGCTTACAGAGCTTGTAATCACAATATGCATATTTACCCTGTGTCTGCTAATATTGGCGGGGCTAAATGTCTATCTTGAGAACAATGCGTTGTTCGGCCGAATATCTGTGCGCACTGATATCATAGGGCAAATAAGCAACAAGGTTGCCCGTACATCCTACCCCAACCTTTTGGATACGGACTTTATCGCTTTGGAGGGCAAAGCATCCAACGCATGTAGTAGCAACCATGATGCAACGGAATATATATGGACCGTTTGGACGCTCATTCTGACAAATATAATTGGCTTTTTGGTTTATCTGGCTCTGCTTTCAGGTTTAAGCATCTGGCTTATCTGCCTTGTTGCCATCACCACTGTGACCGGTTATTTTATCAATAAACGCATAAATGAATGGGGATACCGCCACAAGGATGAAGAGGCGGCCTACAGAAAAAAGATGAACTATATAAACGACGTCAGCATTAAACGGCAGCAGGCAAAGGATATTCGTATATTTGGCCTGAAAAGCTGGCTTGAAGATGTTTGGAACAGCGCTTTTAATCTGTATCAGGCTTTCATCGCCAAACGTGAGAAAGTTTATCTCTGGACCAATATAGTGGACCTTCTGCTTTCACTGCTTAGGAACGGCGTTGCGTATGCCTATCTTATTTGGGTCACGCTAGAAAAGGGACTGCCTGCTTCGCAGTTTTTGCTCTATTTCAGCGCCGTCAGCGGTTTTACTCAATGGGTTACGGGAATTTTGGATAAATTTTCGGAACTCCACAAACAGAGCCTTGACCTCTCAACTGTCAGGGAATTTCTTGAATGGCCGGAACCTTTCAAGTTTGAGGACGGCGAACCCATTGCAAAAGATTTAAATAAGGACTATGAAATTATACTTAAAGATGTATCTTTCCGTTATCCTAAAGCTGAAAATGATACTCTTACCCATATTAACCTTACAATACACCCCGGTGAAAAGCTTGCTATTGTAGGCCTTAACGGCGCCGGTAAGACCACTCTTGTTAAGCTTATCTGCGGATTTTTAGACCCAACTGACGGCGCTGTTCTTCTAAACGGAGAGGATATAAGAAAATATAACCGCCGAGATTACTACTGTCTATTTTCTGCAGTGTTCCAAGACTTTTCCATTTTGGAAGCAAGCGTTGCGGAAAACGTTGCCCAGTGTGTGGATGGCATTGAC
This sequence comes from uncultured Oscillospiraceae bacterium, assembly GCA_964576395.1. Taxonomy (GTDB): domain Bacteria; phylum Bacillota; class Clostridia; order Oscillospirales; family Ruminococcaceae; genus UMGS1668. Next base: position 76 of record CAZNVF010000021.1, on the reverse strand, counting down.
GCGGAGCTAGTATGTAAATGCCTTGAGCAGGCAGGACTTACTGAAAAGATAAAATCTCTGCCAAACGGAATAGAAA
>CAZNVF010000020.1:0-14724 GCA_964576395.1 uncultured Oscillospiraceae bacterium | reverse complement strand
CCATAGCGGCTACTACGCCAATAACGGGCTCAGCGCCGGTGTTGGGGTTCTCTTCTTCGCTGGGGTTCTCTTCGACTTCGGCTGCAGGAGCTTCAAGAACGATGCTGTAGTGACCGAGAGTATCGCCGGCTTTGCCTTCAAGAGTAAGTTCAAGATCATCGTCGATGTCAACAGCTACACCGTTAACTGTCATGGTCATGTAGTCAACAGTAAGGGGTGCAAACTCTTCGCCGTTCTTGAGGATGTAGTAGGTGATAACGTCTTCTTCTTCAACTTTTTCGCCGAAGAACTCACGGAGCTCATAAGCAGTCATGCCAAGATCAACATCAATTTCAAAGTCGGAAGCGATTGTCTGATCGCCATAGAAGCCGAACTCTACTGCTTGAGGAATGTACAATCCATAAGTTTTTAAATAGTCTTCGTCATAAACTTTTACAATGCCATTGGTTGCCACTCTGTAAGTCTTGTTGCCTTTGTCATATTCAAAGTTTACACCTTTCTGGGAAGCACCAACTTCAGAAACTTTAACAGTCATGCCGCCCGCTTCAACCTCAAGGCTCCATTCGTTCTCACGGAGAACTCTGAACTCAGTGGTGGAAACTACAGTCGCATAATCATAACGGAGATCTAAATCGTCATATTTATCGCCATAGTAACCATCTTGGAGATAATCGGAATAACCTGCCTTTGCACCAACTACAAGAGCTACATCGTTTTTGCCGGCATATTTGACCATCTCATACTCGAAAATAGCTACGTCGCTGACTATATTGATAGTTTTGGTAACAGCGGTCTTTTTAGTGATCTTGTTATTCGAGTCTCTTGTAACTTCAGTTGCGTTAACTTTTACAGTACCGGTTTTGTATGCTGCAGAATAGTTGGACTCTACAGTGAGCTCAATAACATAGATATTGTTTTCATTGTAGTTAGCAGCAGCAAATTTAGTGGTTCTATATTTGGTATTGAGAGCTTCTGCAAGAGCTTTGTTGTAATCATAAGAAGTTACAAGAGAATTATCAAATTCAAGGTTCTCTTCCAGGGCTTTTACGTTTTCCCAACCAGTTACATCTTTCATGGATTCGACATAGCTTTTAAGAGTATTTGCTTTGTCAAGAGCAAGGTAATTATTTACGCCCTCGTTCTCGCTACTATTCATGTCAACTTTGCTACCGTCGGTGTAAACGATTTTATAGGTTTTATTACCAGTCTGGAAAGCTGCTTTAGCCTGTACTTCGGCAACTACATCCTGGTCGTTAGTGAGGTCATATTCTACTCCGGCTTTATCTACACGGTAGAGAGTGTCAGCACCGGTCATTGTGTCGGGATCGTAATCCACAAGTTTTGCAGAAACGATACCGGTACCGGAAACGACAATATCTTTGAACTCTTTACTTCCGTCAAGGGTTACATAGAAAGTGCCGCCTTCGGGGCCTACGAGATAGGAAGTACCGTAATCGTAATCAGGGTCGGTGCCAAGTTGATTTTCGGTGATATCAACAACTTCAGCGGTGCTTTCGGGGAGCTCTTTGAGGTAGATCACTATGGGGTCGGTAGCAAACGCGGAAACGCCAAGGCTCAGAGCGAGCACAAGAGCAAGAACAAGAGCAAGTGCTTTTTTCATGTTAGTTTTCCTCCTAAAATATTTTTTTGAGCAAAAAGGAAAACTAAGCACCTCTTTTCATGGCAGGATTGGTCAAAAAGAGGCCTTAACATTGAACTTGTGTGCAGGTACAAAAAGTGGGGTTCACCGCTATACATTTAGAAAAACTTCTGGCGAGATTGGACAAATTTTGGACAAAGGACCGTTCTGTGCAAAAAAATCAAGCTTTTTAAACTTGGTTTTTGTTACTTATTTTTCCAATTTTAAATATTACATATCGGTTACAAAATGGTTGAGACAATTTTGACGAATAATGTGGTGAACTTTTTCGAATTAGAACAGTTGCTTTTCTATCTTATTAAAAAATAGTCATGACGCAAGCACGATATAAGATTTATTAGAAATAGCTACAAAAAGATGACGCGGCTATTTCTATCGTTTTTTACAAGACAAAACACAAAAAATGCCCATGCCTAAAGCAGGGGCATTTTTACAGTGTCACTTACGCAGAATAAGGTTCTTCGCTGTTTTAAACTGATCGCGGACTATTCCAATAGGATATATACTTAATTTTTTGTTCGTCCTGTTTGTCTTTTCACTGTATTTCTTTGTATAATCAGCGCCATACAAAATAGCCTTTAAGCTCCAGCCATTCCCGTTTTTTGTAAAGCTGTAAGGGAAAACAAAGAATAAAGCAAAAAGCAGCCTAAAAATAAGTTTTACCGCAAGAAAAGTAACGGATACTTTTACCGCCAGAGATGTTCCTTTTTTGCGGGAACGGTGTTTTGCCATTACTAATTTGCCAAGACTTTTTGCCATCTTTTTCATTTGGATCCTCACATTCTTTAAAATTCTCCCGGGTGATTCTTTCTCCACTGGAGGTAACTTTCAAGTATTATTACAGCAGCAACCGCGTCAATAACAGCTTTACGCTTTTTACCACGGGTATCCGTTCCGTTGAGGTAACACGTTGCAGAAACAGTGGTTTGACGTTCATCCCACATTCTTATTGGAACCGAAACCAACTCTCCAAGCTCTGTTGCAAACTCCCGACAAAGCTCGGCCCTTGACCCCTCGGAACCGTTCATGTTAAGCGGAAGGCCAACTATTATTGCCTCAGCCTTATTTTCAGCAGCGGCTACAGCAGTTTTTTCTATGATGTGCTCAAAACACTTTTCATGAATAACTCCTATTGGAGACGCGAGAAATTCGGTCCTATCGCATATTGCAAGGCCAGTTCTTGCATCACCAAAATCAACAGACATTATCTTCATTATTTCCGTTTATTTTGTACCGAAAATGCGGTCGCCCGCATCGCCAAGGCCCGGAACAATGTAGTTATTTTCATTAAGGTGATCATCAAGAGCCGCACAGTAGATCTGCACATCAGGATGAGCTTCATTAAGTGCTTTAAGGCCTTCTGGAGCGGCAATAATGCACATGAAACAGATATTCTTTACACCGCGTTTTTTGATCTGGCCAATCGCGTCAATGGCAGAACCTCCAGTGGCAAGCATCGGATCAACTATGAATACCTGGCGTTCAGCAATGTCGTCGGGCAATTTGCAATAGTATTCAACTGGAAGGCTGGTTTCATGGTCGCGGTAAAGACCAATATGGCCAACCTTTGACTGAGGAAGAAGGCTCTGCATTCCGTCTACCATGCCAAGACCCGCGCGAAGGATAGGAACAATAGCAGGCTGTTTACCCTTAAGTTGTCTTGCAACACAATCACCCATAGGGGTTGTGATATTTACATCCTCCAGCTCAAGATCACGAGTTGCCTCAAAGCACATAAGTGTGGCAATCTCCGTTACAAGCTCGCGAAAATTTTTCGTGTCAGTTTCTACTCTTCTAAGAATGGAGAGCTTATGTTGGATGAGCGGGTGATTAAGTATTACTGGCTGTTTCATAATATATGGTTCCCCCTTAAAAAATATTTTATAAAAATTATCAAAATCAAATTTTGCAATATATGGCATTTATTTTTTTTCAAACTCCATCATCATAGCAATGCGCTTCGCGTGGCGCCCCCCATCAAATTCAGTGGAAAGGAATATGTCAGCAAGCTGAAGCGCAACCCCTGGGCCTATTGTTCTCGCGCCCATACATAAAACATTTGCGTCATTATGTCTTCTTGCAAACTCAGCAGAAAAATGGTCGGAACAATGGGCAGCACGTATACCTTTGAATTTATTAGCACACATGCTCATCCCAATCCCTGTACCGCAAATAAGTATTCCCTTTTCGCACTCGCTATTTTGAATGGATCTGCACACCTTTTCAGCATATACTGGGTAATCGCATGAAGCGGTGCAGTCAGTGCCGAAGTCTTTAAACTCGATTTTTTTCTCTTCAAGGTGTTTTTTTAACTCCTCTTTAAGTAAGTATCCGCCGTGATCTGAACCAATGGCTATCATAATTTACCTTCCTTCTGAAGTTTTTCTCTTTCGGCTTGGGCCAGACGCAAATAGTTAGGCATAAGCCCCGCCGCAGATGTTATTTCATTTTTTAAATAGATTTTTTCTGCCGCAAAGCAAGTACCAGAAGCATGGCCTAAAACAAGCTGAGGAGGGGCCTGCTTTACAAATTCTTCCCCAAATTTTTTCAAGCAAAGACCAGTTCCATCGCCAACCAGCCAAACTTTTTTACCCGTTTCCAAATGGATTTTCTTTATCTCGTCAAAAAGCATATCGGCGGAAATTGCTCTATCTTCACTTTTGCGCAGAATATTTTCCCCGTTGCTTTCAAAAAATGCTGTATAAACTTGACCGCAACGCGCATCCATTACAGAACAGATAGTCCCGGTGGAGCTTTGAAGGTTGTATGCAAGGGCTTCCAGCGTCGAAACCGCGGCACAGGGCTTTTCAAGGCTCATTCCCAAGGCTTTTACCGCCGCTATTCCTATTCTTAGCCCTGTGAAAGAGCCCGGGCCACAGTTCACTGCAAACAGATCAACGTCTGATGGCGTTATCCTCACAGAATCAAGAACGGCTTTTGCCATGGGAAGAACCGTTTCACTGTGGGTAAAACCGCTGTCGAGATAAAATTCAGAGATGAGGCGCCCATTTTCTGTTAAAGCAACGGAAGCGGCTTTGGCCGAGGTATCAAAACCGAGTATTCGCATATTAGCTAATCACCTTTCTATTGTTATCTCGCGCTCATTATCGCCAAGGCGCTTTATTTCAATTTTTATTATTCCATCAGGAAGAAAATCAATAATGTTTTCACTCCACTCTATCACAAGCACGGCATCGCTTTCAATATAGTCAAAGAAACCTGTTGAATAAAGGTCGTCAAAAGTATTTATTCTGTACATGTCAAAATGATAAATTGGAAATTTGGCTCTATAACAGTTCATAAGGGTAAAAGTTGGGCTTGACACATCATCCAAGCAATTAAGCGCTTCGCACAAATACCTTGTGAAGGTTGTTTTTCCAACGCCTAAACCACCTGAAAAAGCTATTATATCCCCCGGAATAAGGCTTTTGGCAAGTTCTTTCGCTACAGCGGAGGTCTCGGTTTCAGACTTAGCTATATATGTCTTCAAACTTTTGTCTCCAATCTTTGCTATAATTCTCTAATTTATTATGATACTATATTTTTGCCAATTTATCAACACTGAAAATCGACCAAAAAATTTAAAAATATATTAATAAAAAGGTTTTTTCTTCACATTTACAAACTTAAAATATAATGTTACAATTAAAATATATTTTCATATATTTTTTCACGAAAGGAGGCCGAAAATTTGAAAAAACTAAAAGATCTGATAAAAATGTATTTCAGCTGTGTTGATAAATGGATGCTTTTACTATGCTTTGCAGTTTCGGGCATAGGCATTTTGATACAGCATACTCTTGTAAATTCTAACCTTGCAAGTACCCTCGGAATTTCAAACAGAGTGTATCTTGTTCAAATTGGTGCCTCGGCCTTTGGGATAATTGCGGCTGTTATTATTTCAAATATAGATTATCACATTTTGGCAAAGCTTTGGAAGCTTTATATGCCGGTTTCTGTTTTTCTTGTAATTTTAACTTTTTTCATAGGTATGCAGGTAGATGAGACTATAGACGATAAGGCTTGGCTCCGTTTGCCTTTCGGCCTCACATTTCAACCGTCTGAACTTTTGAAAATTTGCTTTATAATGAGTTTTGCTTATCATCTTTCAAAAGTAAAGGACCAGATGAACCAACCGCTCAACTTTCTTTTTCTTTGCCTCCACGGCGGCTTTTATATTCTGCTGATAAGTCTACAAGGAGACGATGGAACCGCTATTATTTTTGCTTGCATATTTGTGGTAATGCTTTTTGCCGCAGGGCTGGATTGGAAATATATCTTAGCCGGTTTTGCTGTTCTTCCAATTGCGGTACCAATCGCATGGCAATATTTTCTTTCTGATGATCAGCGAAACCGTTTTCTTTCAGTATATTTTGCCGAATATTCCGACCCGCTTGGGGCTGATTATCAGCAAAGACTGAGTAGAATTTCAATAGGTCTTGGCCAGTTGCTTGGAAGGGGTCTTTTTGAAGATGATTATTGGTACGTTCCCAAAATGCACAACGACTTTGTATTTTCTTTTATTGGGCAGGCCACAGGTTTCGTGGGGTCAATGATCGTTGTGGTATTGCTTGTGGGAATATGCATTCGCTCTATAGCAAACGCCAGAACAGCTCTTGACCCTTTGGGATCTTACATATGCTATGGATTTTTTGCAATGTTTTTCTTTCAATGCCTAATAAATATAGGTATGTGTATAAGCATTCTTCCCGTCATTGGCATTACACTTCCTTTGTTAAGTGCCGGGGGAACCTCAATCACTATAACTTACCTTGGTATAGGCCTTGTACTAAGTGTTCACATGCACAAACGAAAAAATATTTTTACAGAGTAATTTTATAAGATCGGAGTAAAAAATGAGATATTCAGTAGCAATTGACCTTGGCGGAACAAATATAGGCGCAGGAATAGTGAGTGAAGTGGGTGAACTGGTTCATAAAGTAAGCGTTCCGGTTGAAAACAGAAGTAATATAGACGCCCTTTTAGCTGAAGTCGCGGCAGCCGCAAAGTTTGCTATCAATGAAGCTAATATGGAACTTTCTGATATGGATTTTCTTGGAGTTGGAATTCCCGGAGTTTGCCGAAATGAGAAAGGCCCTGTTATATTTGCACCAAATATTCACTGGCAGGAGATAAACGCAGCATCAATTCTTGAAAGGGAGCTTGGGCTTCCCGTTTTTCTTGGCAACGACGCCGACTGCGCAGCTATTGGTGAATACCGTTATGGTGTTGGAAAGCAATATAAGACTATGCTTATGCTCACCCTTGGCACCGGCGTTGGCGGAGCAGTAATTCACAATGGCAAGCTTTTTAACGGCTTTGGTCATTTTGGTGGAGAATTTGGGCATATTCCGTTGGTTCATGGTGGAGTTCGGTGTGGCTGCGGAAAGAAAGGCTGCTTTGAGGCCTATGTCTCTGCCGTTGCATTAAAGCGCCAAACCAGGGAAGCTGCAGAGAATCATCAAGAATCTCTCATATGGGAGATGTGTAAAGGTGACCTTTCAAACATTGGTGGGCGTACGGCTTTTGATGCAGCAGATATGGGTGACGAAACAGGCGCTGCAATAGTTGAACAATATATAAGCTATCTTGCTGACGGAATTTCAGGAATTGTAAATATTTTTCGACCTGATATCGTCATCCTTGGAGGAGGAGTGAGCAACCAAGGCGCTTCACTTATTGATCCACTTAATGTCAGAGTGTCGCAAATGTGCTATGCTTACAAAGGCATAGCGCCGCCTAGGGTTATAAAAGCCAGTCTCGGCAATTCTGCCGGGATTATTGGAGCCGGCGTTCTCGGGTTTTAAAAGATATCTTCCTGGAATAGTTTATAACCAGTTTAAGCAAACAAATAATTTCGTATTACGTAAGTTATATTATAAAAGTGTTCCTGCTTAGGCGGGGGCATTTTTTTGTGCTACCCATAGCAATAAACTTATGAAAATAATATTAGTTTTCAAACCTTTACAAACAGTATATTTTCTGAAATCAAGATACTCAAAATAGCAATGACTCTTGGCTCTTTGGCACCCAGATTTGACTATTTCCATAACTAATCAATATAAAAAGAACACCGGCTATAGCCGGTGTTCAAAGCTATTATCTGATAATTCCGCCTTCTTTAAGAACGGCACGCATTTTTTCAACTGCTTCCTTTGCAATAGTGACAAATTCGTCTGCCGTTCCTTCATCACTGTTGATTTTACGAATTTGAGATTCAATGTAATCGACGGTTTTTATCATTGCGGTAGAATTTTCAATCTGGTCTTCAATTCTGAGCATAACAATACCCTCCAATATATTCATATGTACTTATTATATCACAATGTTACACAAAATAAAAGATATAAAACACTTTTTTGTAAATTATTTTTGTAAATTATTCCACAGATTTAAGTGATTCAACCATGCTCACTTTTCTTAATCTGAAAAACATAATGAAGTTTACCAAAAAAGCAAAAATTACAGTCATTGCAAAAGCGCATATAAAGCACCAAAGGGGAAGCTCGCAACCAAACATAACAGAATCTGTTTGGGCGGCATTTATTACAAACTGGTGTAGCCATATACCAAGGCAAAGGCCCACGGCATCCCCTATTAATGTGAGCAGGATATTCTCGCGAAAAACATAAGACGAGACCTCGCCGTCATAGAACCCGAGCACCTTTATTGTGGCTATTTCTCTTATTCTTTCCGTTATGTTTATATTGGTGAGATTATAGAGTACCACAAACGCAAGCATAGCCGCAGAAAAAATTATTAAAAGTACCACATAGTTAAGGTTTTCAACTGTATCTTTGAACGATGATTTCGTGTTGCTGACGAAAGACAGCGCCATGACTCCTTCTTTTTCCATAAGTTCGGAAGCTGTGTTATCTTGGGCCTCATCACTGCTATCCGCAAGGAGGGTAAAGACAGAGTTGTATTTTGGTACTTCGCCACTCAACTCCTCGTAAAGCTCCTTTGTCATATAGATGAAATGAAGAGTATAATTCTCAGTTATTGCGGTGATTCTTACAGTAAATTTATTATCTCCGCAAACGAAAGTAAACTCATCGCCGACTGATAGCCCAGCAAGCTGTGAAAAACGCTCAGTTATTATTACTCCGTCATCAGTAAGTTTATATTCTTCAGCGCTTACACGGTCCTTAAAATGTATCATCTCGGTAAGGGCATCCGTATTCTCCGGCACCATAAGAGAAATGTCGCCGATACCTTCGTAATCAACAGATTTCATATAAAGCTCAAGGCTTTTGACATAATCTTCGTTTTCTGTAATATCTGTCATTGCCTCATTTACGGCTTCATCACCGGCATCACTGTCAAGAGCAATTATAAGATCATAATTGAAAATTTCACTGTACTGTTTTTCAAGTATTACTGAAATTGAGGAATAAAGACCGAACCCCGTAAGTGTAAGTGCCGTACAGCCTGCTATTCCTATTATTGTCATAAATATACGCTTTTTGTAACGAAACAGGTTTCTGACGGTAACTTTTTGTGTGAACTTAAGGCGCTTCCAAATGAAAGTGACCCGCTCAAGTAAAACACGCTTTCCAGCTTTTGGTGCCTTTGGACGCATTAATTCCGCCGGCACAGCACGAAGTTCAGTCGCGCAGGCCAAAATAACAGCTAATGTTGTACAAAGAAGACAGCAAAGCGTCACCAAAACCCATGTTTCCGGCATAGGCACAAGTATCACTTTAGGTGTTTTATACATCATTTCATATGCGCTATATATTACTGTTGGAAAAACAAATGAACCGATTGCTATTCCCACTACTGCACCGCTTATGCTGGCAAGCGAAGAATAAACTATAAATTTAGATACTATTGTTCCCTTGCTGTAGCCAAGGGCCTTCATTGTTCCTATTTGGGTACGCTCCTCTTCGACCATTCTTGTCATTGTTGTAAGGCATACAAGAATAGCGACCAAAAAGAAGAATACAGGAAACACTTTGCAAACACTTTCAATACGATTAGCGTCGCTTTCATAGGTGCTGTAGCCCGGGTTATCGTTCCTTGTGAATACATACCACACCGGTTTTTTAAGATCATCCAGCTCTTTCTCCGCATCAGAGAGTTTTTCTTTTGCATCAGCTATCTCTTCTTCAGCTTCGGTCTTTCCTTCTTCATAGTCTTTAAGGCCGTCATAATACTCTTTCCAGCCGTCGGCAACTTCCTGCTCAGCGTTAAGCAGATCATAATATGCGTCATAGAGCTTCTGCGCAGCGTCTTCGAGCTCTTTTTCGCCGTCTTCTTTCGCCTTTTGAAGTTCCTTACGCGCATTTTCAAGCTCCCTTTCACCTAGCGTCAGCTGGTGATAAGCGCTTTCAATTTCTGCGCCGGCCGCCTCTATGGTATTGTAAGCAGATATTGTCTGGCTTAGTTGGGAAATGCCGTCTTTTATTTGGGCAAGGCCGGCCACAGCCGCTTGATATTCTGGAAGCTGCGTTCCACCTGGAATCTGTTCCATTTGGGTTATTTGGCTCTCGATCACCACTGCTTGCTGCTCGTAATATGCCTTTTGAGCGTAGACTGACTCCATTGTCATTCCACTTGCTACAAGGGCGTCGTTTAATTCCTTTACGCCAGCGTCGTATTCTTTTTTGCTGCCATAATATTCGCTCCAGCCTCTATCAAGCTCTGCAGAGGCAGACTCTATCTCCCTTTCCGCATCAGCGATTTTTTCTTCAAGTTCAGTTTTCCCGTTAACATATTCTTTTTGGCCATCGTGATATTCATTCCAGCCATCGGTTATTTCTTTTTCAGCATTTTTAAGTTCTTCATATGCGTCGTCAAGTTCCTGTTTTGCCTCGTCAAGCTCATCCTGAGCTTCTTTTTCACCATTGTCAAGTTCCTTCCTTGCGTCAACTATTTTTTCATTGGCTTCGTCTTTTATCTCATTGAAACGCTCGTCCTCGCGGATCTCTGCAAGAGCTTCAAACCTCTCGACCTCAATATCCATTGCGGCGGCATACTCATCTCCATAAGCTGCAAGCCCCTCCGTGTCAGCAAAAGTTAGATAAACATCCGTATATATTTCATATTCAAAATTTGATTCGGGTATCATTATATAGGTATCTACGCTACCGTCGCCAATAGAAGTATTTCCGCGGTCATAGCATATGTATTGCGGGCTCATAACAACGCCTACAACGTTCCATGTTACCCGGTTCAGGCTGTCGCCAATAGGGTCGTCAGGGTCGGTGGTATAGACCGTTATAGTGTCTCCTACCTCAAACACAGTTCGAAGCTGTGCGTGTTTTTCGACCACGCACTCATCAGGTGCCTCTGGAAGGCGTCCTTCAAGTACCACGGGGGAATTTATACTTGCATCCGCATATTCTGCTGTGGCCCCGTCAGGAAGGGCGATGAGTTTTGCTATAACGCTGGTATTGCTGTCGTTTTCTACAAAAACATCCTTTGAATAGGTTGGGTATATTCCACGTATACCGTCCATGCTGCGTATTGCATTTATATCGTTTTCACTGAAACCGTAAGTGGAAACTAGACGTATATCCATCAAATTTTGATCGGCAAAATATTTTTCCTGAGTTGCAAGCATATCGGGGCAAGTGGCTTTTAGGCCTGAAAAGAAACCTGCGCCCAGCGCAATTATAGCAAAAATAGAAAGAAACCTGCTACGTGAACGACCAATTTCTCGGAATATGTCTTTAAATAGTGCAGATCTCAAAGTTCATGGCTCCTTTTCTAAATATTTTCATGTTTGAATTACCACTCTATTTGGTCAATAGAAACGGGGGTTTCATTTATCTCTATTCCAGTTACTTTACTGCTGTTTATATGTATCACCTTATCAGCCATTGGGGTAAGAGCAAGGTTATGGGTTATAACAATAACGGTCATGCCGTCTTTACGGCAGCAGTCTTGAAGAAGCTGAAGTATCTGTTTTCCAGTGACATAGTCAAGGGCGCCGGTAGGTTCATCGCAGAGAAGAAGCTTTGGATTTTTGGCAAGAGCCCTTGCAATGGCAACCCGCTGCTGCTCGCCACCGGAAAGCTGAGCAGGAAAGTTATTAGAACGTTCTTTCAAACCCACTTCTTCGAGTACCATTTCTGGGTCAAGGGGGGCCTTACATATTTGCGATGCAAGCTCAACATTTTCTTTTGCTGTAAGGTTTTGAATAAGGTTATAAAACTGGAAAACAAAACCTATATCGTAGCGGCGGTAAGTTATGAGCTGCTTGTTGTTATATTTTGCAATATTATTGCCATCTACAATTATATTGCCCTCGTCACAGGTATCCATTCCACCAAGAATATTGAGTATAGTGGTTTTCCCCGCTCCGGAAGGACCTACAATGACCACGAATTCACCTTTGTTTATATCAAAGCTGACATGATCCGAAGCGGTTATTGTAACTTCCCCCATTGTATAGCGCTTGCACACATTTTTAAAACTTACAAAGCTTTCCAAAACAGCCTTCCCCTTTTATTTTAATTTTATAACAAACAGAAACTATTTGTATTCCGCCAAAATATGTGATATAATACTTAAAATATTAACATATAATTATTAGGAAATTTATAATTTTTGTTAGTTGCTTATTATAGTACATAATTATGAACATTTCAACGTTTGAAAGGGCTTTTTATGAAACTCTTGGGATACTATAATTATACCGTTGTTCTTACATATGCAGGCGTAGGCGCTGCCATATGCGGCGTTTTCTTTTCTGTTTCAGGCTACTCATTCTGGGGCGTGGTCTGCCTTCTTTTTGCTGGGCTTACAGATATGTTTGATGGCAAAATAGCTTCTACAATGAAGCGAAATGAAAATGAAAAAAATTTCGGAATTGAAATAGATTCTCTTTGTGACCTTATAAGCTTTGGCGTTTTGCCTATCGCTATTGGTTATGGGCTTGGGCTTTCCGGGGCAATATTTTATATCTCGGCAGTCTTATATCTTATTTGTGCAATAATTCGTCTTGCGTATTTTAATGTTGATGAAATGTGCCGCCAAAAAAGTGAAAACAGCCGCCGGAGGGTGTACTATGGCTTTCCTGTAACTCTTTCAGCCCTTGTTTTTCCTCTCATTTATGGCCTGCAAAATATCTTGGGCGCCGCAATGTGTATCATATATCAAATTGCGCTCTACTGCATAGCGGTGCTTTTTGTGCTCAGGTTCAGAATGTATAAGCCCAAAGGCAAAGAAATATTTATTGTACTTGCGTTGGGCATTGCCATTACTGCTCTTGTAATTTCGAGTGGAGGCTGATTTTTATAAAATTTTCAGGGACTTTATGTCCCTTTTTTGTTATGGAGGACAATAAATATGAGCAAAAACACTATCTATACTTTTGAAGGTGAGCACGTTTTTCCTGAGTCAGTGCTCAATGAATATCCAAGGCCGCAAATGGTAAGGGGCAACTGGAGGTGTCTTAACGGCTATTGGGAATATTCTATCAGCAAATTTTCTTTTGCTCCAAAGGAATATGATGGAAAAATACTTGTACCTTTTTCACCTGAGGCACCTCTTTCAGGTGTGAATCGTCAGCTTCTTCCGGGTGAATTTCTTCATTACAGACTTATTTTCAATTTTGACGTTTCAAATCTTTCTGGCAGAGAACTTCTTCACTTTGGAGCAGTGGACGAGCGGTGTAGAGTTTGCCTTAATGGTGAGCTTCTTGGCGAACACAGCGGCGGTTACCTTCCATTTAGCTTCGATATAACGAACGTGCTCAAGGACGGTGAGAACGTGCTCACACTATGTGTGGAGGACGATTCCGACGCATCCTTCCACGCAAACGGTAAGCAAAAGTTAAAACGCGGTGGGATTTGGTACACAGCCCAAAGTGGAATTTGGCAGACAGTTTGGCTTGAAAATGTACCTGAAAATTATGTTGAACATATAAGGATAACGCCTGACTTTGACAATGCAAAGGTACATTTTGAGATATTCGCAAAAGATCCTGAAAATGCAAATGTTGTAATACTTGAAAATGGAGCGGTCATTGCCGAAGATTGGGCGGATGAAAACGGCTGTATTACGCTTTTATTGAATGTTTTTCATGATTTTCACCCTTGGAGCCCTGATGATCCTTTCCTCTATGACGCTGAAATCTCGCTCAATGGCGGCGACTGTGTTAAAAGTTACTTTGCTATGAGAAAATTCAGCGTTGAAGCAGCCGCTGACGGTAAAAACAGGCTTTTTCTCAATGGCAAAGAATATTTTCACAGTGGAGTTCTTGACCAAGGTTATTGGCCCGATGGGCTTTACACAGCTCCGTCGGATAAAGCTATGGTTGATGATATTCTGGCAATGAAAAAAATGGGTTTTAATATGCTTCGTAAGCACATAAAAATCGAACCGCTTAGATGGTATTATCATTGTGATAGGCTCGGCATGCTTGTTTGGCAGGATATGGTCAGTGGTGGAAGGATGAAATGGTTTATGCTCAAATCAGCCTTGAGCACCATTGGGCTTACAAAACTTAAAGACAATAAATACCGCTTTTTTGGAAGGGAAGACGAGGCTGGCCGCAAGGAATTTTACCGGAATATGAAGTTAACAGTGGAACACCTTTATAATGTGCCGTCTATCGCTTTGTGGGTGATATTTAATGAGGGCTGGGGCCAGTTTGATAGTGAAAAAGCAGCTGAAAAGCTACTTAAACTAGATAACACGCGTATAATAGATCGTGCCAGCGGCTGGCATGACCAAGGCTGTGGTGAACTTTTGAGCCTTCATGTTTATTTCCGGCCTTTCCGTATGAAAAATGACAAACGGGCAGTTGTGCTCAGTGAATTTGGGGGTTACAATTGCCATGTGGCGCACCACTGCTTTAACGATGTAAATTATGGGTACCGTCGTTTCAAAAGTACGGAGGAACTTACGGTAGCATTTATTAAGCTTTATTCAGAAGAGATAATTCCGGCAAAATCAAAGGGGCTCTGCGCCAGTGTGTATACCCAACTTTCTGATGTTGAAGATGAACAGAACGGACTTCTTACCTATGACCGCAAAGTATGCAAACTTCCTTGTGAGGAAGTGGCAAAGCTTAACGCTAGTTTAACCGACGTTTAATTTTTTAGCAACAA
>CAZNVF010000019.1:0-15388 GCA_964576395.1 uncultured Oscillospiraceae bacterium | reverse complement strand
CTTCCACAAAGGTAAGCGCTGAAATATTCGCTGCTTGTGCCTGCCTGTGAAACAGAAGTGTTTATACATTGGGACACCAAAAGCACGGTATCTCCTGGCAGCGGGTATTCGCTCGCAAGGCGAAGCTGCACCGCCATCAAATTTGGCGAAGAACTTATAATCCAGCTTCGCGGGAAGTCATAATATTTTATGCTCATTCTTTTGAGCAGCCGGTCCGCGGCACTTTCACTTACTGAAAAGCTAAGCGCGGCAATAAGTCCGAGCCCTGCCTGGGAGGAGCTTGTAAAGCAAAAACAGCTTTGATTGTTTATTATGTTAACTGTAATGGAACAGCCGGAGCTAATGAGCTTTGTCAAAATTCCATTTTTATATTTATGCACACACCAATTGTTGCCTACCTGACTTGTGCCGGAAGGGCTGAAGCCAAAAAGGTATACAGCCCCTGGGGCTGAGGCAACAGAGGAAAAAGGTATTTTAGGAACGTCGCTTGTAGCAGAGCTGGAGCTTGATATGGCTATGATCTCTCCGGCGGAGAAGAAATTTTCCGGGGAAATTTTACTGTTTGAGGCAATTAGCATTTTTCTTCGATTTTCCATATTAAGCCTCGCTCCAGTTTTTCCAAATTATATATGAGCCTCCATTGTGGTCCGCAACAGAAAACTCCCAAACTTCACCGGTGGCAGCGTTGGTTATATCGTCCCCGCCGGAAACAGTGAAGCCCGTGACGGAAATTAACCCTTTTACGCCAAATGTTACAAAGCCATGGCATGTAACTGGCGCACCCGTCATTGTAAAGTCGGTGACGCCCGTTAAAGAATATTCGGTATTGTCTTGAACAGTGAAATTCAGAGCACCGGAAAGGTTTATTTTGCTTGGGGCAGCTTTAAGGCCGGATGTGGCCTTGCTTTTTGCCTCAAGAACGCCGCCGGTCCCAGTCATTACAACAAGGCCGGGTGCTGATCCAAGCTTTCCATCAGCAGAGATGCCGCCATGGCTGTGGCTAGCTGTTGCTGCGCCTATGTCGGCGGGGGTCACAGGGTCCGAGCCTATGGCAGAGTGCTGGGAAGCATGCTTTGCCGGGGCTGCGCCCACTTGATCATAAGAGTAATCTCCGGCTTTTGCTACAATGGAACCGGCCCTTCCAAAAACGGAGGTGACCACACCGGAAGTGAGTATAACCTGCTCAAGTTCCTCCTTGGTGGCAAAATCCGCTTCGGAACTGTCTATATTGGCGTTTATGTTCGGTATTACAACGTCCCGAACTATTTCTTCAACTTTTGCCTGCATTTCTTCCGCTGATAGGCCGGGCACATCTGCCTGACCGCGGACGCCTTTGCCCAAAAGATCATTTTCAGTTATTTTTTTAAGTGGCATTGTTTCTCCTTTCAAAATTTGTTTTTGTATTGATTTATAAAGTATGATAGCGGCAGAGGGCCGCAAATGAAATATTAAGTTGTGCCGTGCGGCATTTAGTACACTTTGTTGCCTGCTTCACCGTATTCTACACCAGCTTCATATAAGCCGAAGGGTTCCCCGGGAACTGAGTTTTCAAAACGTATCTGCATTTTATCAAGGGCCGGAATGAGCCTGCGCCGCCCAAAAGAGTGGGCGCCATCGTCACACTGCCAAACAAATTCGCTCCACTTTATTCCGGACCAGCGAAAATAGCGGAATGTGGCGCTTTCATTCCAAAGTTCGGCCCAAACGCCGTTTATTTTTGCTTTAACGGTGACAGAGGTGTGGGGCCTTGGCTCAAGTTTCACAAATATTGCCCGGATAGCTTTTGCATTATAAAATCTCTCGCCGGAAAGTTCCGGAAGGTCCCAATGGGCCGAGATCGCTTCTCCACAGTCAGTGTATGCCCCGGAAAAGTGGTCCTCAGGGTCATGAAAAGCACAAACCCTTCCGTCGGCGCATCCAAAATAAAGTCTGTTTTCAAACACCCAAAGGGCCGTGGCAGGAATGTTTTCCCAGTAATAGCACTCATATTGATAGGTACTATATGGGGCTGCTCTGTCGTAACTTTTTTGACTTCCGTCAAGAAGATAAAGGCGCTCACCGTCCGAAACAAGCATATAGTTGCCCCATGGACAGAGTATGGATTTTGATAGATATGGGCTTTTTGTTAAGACCTTGTTTATGTACCAGCTTCGGTTTTGAGCATATTTTTCGCCGTTGGCGTCGTGGGCAGTGAGGGCGAAAACGCCGCTTTTTGTAAGAAAAAGGGGTTCCTCGCCAAGGTTGCCAAAGCCAGAGAGTGAGACCGCACCGGGCCCGTGAAGGATGTTCGTCATTGGAAAGGCGGCCTCGCCATCGAGCATAACTCCCTGGCGAAGGAAAACGGTGGAGTCATTCTCTGCGTCCTCACTGTGTGTTACAAGAAGGTCGCCGAGGCGGGAGTAACCAAGGAATGCGCTTTTGCCACCGGCCATTTCGGAATACCAACTTTCGCCAAAGTAACAAAGGTCGCTCATCTGGCTGTACCAGTCCACGCCGGGCCAATTGGGGTTGGCGGTGAGGAAGAGCCGGTTTTCAGCGCCGCCTACGCCATAAAGGGCCGATGCGCGGCATTTGTTTATTCTGCTCGCATAACCTTCTATTTCAACGGCAGCGGTAATGCGTACATTGTCCTCGCCTTCTATTGGTGAAAGCCCCGGTGCTGTAATAAACGTGACAGTTCCATCGTCATAGTTGACGGCAAAATCCGTGTTGGGAGTAAGGCTCGTCCACTGGCGGCCGTATATTGTGGAACTTTGTGCCATTACTTCCACGGAAACGCTGCCCTCTATCAGACCGCCAAAAGAAAGCTGAAACGTTTTGTCATTTTCTGTTGCGGAAAATTCCTCCCTGAAATATTTACCAATAAGGTTGAATGGCTTAAACGCGGTGCCGCCGCCAGTTGCAGAGCGGGCAATGGTGATGGTGGGCACATAGGCAAGGTCCTCGGCCGCGCTGAGAACACCCGTACCGTTGTCATCAAGGTAAAGGACCCGAAGTTTCTCCCCGTCGGTTATCCATAGGCGTTCGCCGTATTGCCTTGCGAAGGAGCGGCGTGGAGCAAGACCGATAAACACTGGAGTTTCGTTATCATCAAGATAGAGCTTGGTACCGGAATGTATAAGAAGATGGTCGCCGGCAGAGGTGCGAAGCACAAACGCGCCGAATATTTCATCCTCAAGGTTTTTAATGAGAGAGTAGCCGGGGCGTTTGATCGGTTTACCGGAAAAATCCGGCATCATATTTGGGGCGTCAGGGCTGCGGTAGGGGGAAACATGAGCCGGTGGACTTGAAAGGTCAACGCCTCTGAAGTCCGAGACGCGAACTGTACTCAGCTTTGCATTATACATATCTCGCCTCCTCATAGCAGTCGATAATTTGGTGTTCAAAGCCTTTGGCCGCGGTCTGCGCCGCGAGCATATAGCGGCTTCTAAAAAGAGTTGCCAGTTCCCGGTCGCTGCCTATATCTGCTATGAAAGAGGCAAAAGCAAAAATGAACGCCGGGTTTACAAGTTCATCTGAATAGGGGACCTCGTCTGAAAGAGATGTGAGTGTTGGAAGCTTTTCATGGGGCAGCTTTTTTGCTGCCCTTTTAATGTTTTGCTCGGTTTCAAAATTTTCCGCCAAAAGAGTATTTGCCCACGGCACTCCAAAGGCGGAGATATAGGGTGCCGGGCTGCTCTCGCCACACAGAGCGAGGGCAGCTTTCATAATTTCGTTTACTGTCATTAAGAACTCCTTTCTTTTTTATTCCCAATTTTGGCTTTGCAAAGCCATTTTAATGTTTTTTATTACGCAATAGACGTGAACTTTTAAGATAACCTAAAAAAGAAAAAGCCCCGCGGTAAGCGGTGGCAAATCTATATTATGGCGGACTAAAAAATGCGCAAAAAAAAGAGCCCCTTTAAAGAGGCTCTTTTCGTGGATATTTTAACCTATGAAAATAGTTTCAGGTTCATCAGAATCGTTATCGATACTGCTGTCACCCCCGTAGCACTCGGTACAGTAACCGGGAGTGTTGGTAACTTTATACCAGCCAGTGGCAGTGCTTTCGCAGTACTGAGTGGCAAGGTCGCCGCTCTTCGTACAGTAAGTAGCGGAAACAACATTGCTACTCACCGGGAAATCCAGGCTTGGATCACTGTATTTTAAAATATCTTTCATAATACCTTTCCAAATGATCGGAGTCGGGTATTGGCTGTAATAGATCTCCTGCAGGCTTTCGGCATAGCCGAGCCAAACAACACCAAGATATTCAGGAGTCATTCCTACAAACCAAAGGTCAGTGTTGTCGGATGAAGAACCCGTCTTTCCGGCAATTTTGTAGCCGGAGATATTTGCAGCGGTACCTGTGCCGGGGGAAAGCTGAACTACAGCCTGGCAAAGCTTATTGAGAATTGTAGCGGTCTCTGCAGATATAACTCTTTCTGGAGAGGTATTTGCTTTAAGCACTACCTCGCCTTCACTGTTGAGTACCTCGGTATAGGAGTGGGGCTTTATATAAAGGCCGCCGTTGCCAATCATCTGGTAAGCACCCGCCAGTTCAAGGGGCGTGATGCCCTGAGTAAGAGAGCCCAGCGCCATAGGCGCAATGGCAACGTCATTGTTCGTACCTGTCTCAACAAGGGTGGTGATATGAAGCTTTTGCGTGAGAAAATCAAACACAGTTCTTGGTGTAAGAAGAGTTACCAGCTTTACAGGTATAGTGTTGATAGAACGCTGAACGGCCTCCCTGACAGTGACATTGCCCTTATACCCTGAATAGTAGTTTACAGGCCAGTCATTGTCAAAAGTCGTTCCCTGGTAAGTTTCACCGGCCTTATAAACGGGCTCGTCGGTGATGACCGTAGAATACGTGATAAGGTCATTTTCAATGGCAAGAGCATAAGATGAGATGGGTTTTATGGTTGAACCTATGTGCCGTTTGCCGGAGGCAGCAATGTTGAAGAGCCTTGAGCCCGTTTTTTCACCTTTGCCTCCTATGATAGCTACTATTTCCCCGCTGTAATTGAGAAGAACAAAAGCTGAATCCGGCTGGGTAGCGTTTTTAACTTGTGGAAAATTATCCGGGTTTTCATAATAATTTTCAGCAATGGTTTGGAGTCTGTTGTCAACAGTGGAGTAGATTCTGTAGCCGCCGTTATATAGCTCGTACTCGGCAGTATCATAATCCCAGCCATATTCGTCCATAAAGCCGTCGATTACATCCTCAATGACGTAATCTATAAACCAAGACTGGTATTTGCTGCCCGAAGAGTTTGAGGTTTGGCCCTTGGAAGTAACAACAGAGGTCGTTATAAGGTTGTCATACTCACTCTTTGTAATATAACCAATATCAAGCATCTGGCCGTAAACATAGGCGCGCCTTTCGGCGTTATTTTCCTCGTGGCCAAAAAGCTCATACAGGCTGGGGTTGTTCGTGATGGAAATCAGTGCCACGCACTCCTCGAAGGTCAGTTCGGAAACATCTTTGTCAAAATACATATTTGCAGCTGCCTGAACGCCGGATGTGTTATAGCCTAGGGCAATTATGTTCAGATAAGCTTCAAGTATCTGCTCTTTGGAATATTTCTTTTCCAGTGCAAGGGCGTTAAAGATCTCTTTTACCTTACGGTCAATACGCACTTCATCGGCACCGGTGGCGTTCTTGATGAGCTGCTGTGTTATTGTGGAGCCGCCGCCGCTGTCATTGCCAAGCAAAAAACCGATAGTAGCGGAAATAGTACGGGTAAAATCCACCCCCTGGTGCTGCCAAAAACGCTTATCTTCCGCGGCGACGACAGCGTCAATCAGGTAGGAGGGCATTTCATCGTAATCCACCCAAATGAGTTTGCCCTTTTCACCATACAGCTTGGTATCCTCAACATAAGTGCCGGTTTCCTCATCCTTTGAATAGATTATTGTGGTGTAAGAAAGCTCAAGAGCATCAAGATCGATATCCTGAGCGTCGTCGACCATTCCTAGTATGACCGTTGCAAGCACACACCCAATGATGCATCCGCTTATAATGAGCACAGAAAGGAATGTAACGAGCATTCTTCCAAAGAAGCGACCGCATCCTTTAAGTACCCTAAGCCAGGTGGGAACATCCTTTTCAGGAAATTCCTGTTCAGCTGTGATCTCATTTTTCTTTTTTCTTAGTGACATTTATCTATCCTCCTTCGTGAGGGTAAATTAAAAATTATAACTTTGGTATTCAGCTAAGGCAAAGCCCGTAAAGGCACGGCCACAGCTTTGTACAAATAACATAAAATAAAAGGAAAACACCTTTTATTTTATTATATCTCTTTATTTGATTATTTGATGAACTTCCTGTTAAAAATACAGTTTAGAATAAAAAATTTTGAGGTGATCTTTATGAAGCATAGCTTACTTCTGACCGCAGCTCTGCTTACAGTGGTGACCGCAGCGGTTTTTGGAATGTATGCTGCGGCAGACGCGAGTGAAAGCCCGAACGCTGAAGAAAGCGTAGCGGGGTTTGACTACTCTTTAACGGAAGCAGTTCCCGCTGAAAGTACCGCCCATGAGAGTGATGAAAAACTGCTGCTCAAAGTCTTTGATGGAAAGCTTGCCCTTTTTGTGGGCGACGGACGTTATCCAAGCGAGATTTATGATCTTCTGGTAAGAACCCTTCCAGAGGAGGATCAAACAAAGCTTGAAACGGGAATAGAAATATCTTCAGATGAAGAGCTTAAAAGGCTGCTGGAGGATTTTTTGTCATAACGTTTTATTCCCTGTTCCAGCCTTTGGGAACAAAATAGTCATTATAAAGCTTTATAGCATACCGGTCGCTCATTCCGCTTATATAGTCGCAAACGGCTCTGTCGAGCCCGTCCCGCATGGCGATAGTCTGATATTCCGCCGGCAAGGCGGAGGCGTTCTCCAAAAAAAAATTGTATAGGGATACAACAAGCTTTTCAGCCTTTTTTTCCTGCGATTTTGCCACAGGGTTAGTGTAGACGGCTTCAAACATAAAATCTTCAAGGAGACGGCTTGCGGCCTCTATTTCCGGATCCATTCTTATGTCATCACCGCTGTTTTCTATTACAGAGGTCACCATAGCAGAAAGGCGCTGGGTGGCGCCATTGCCAAGAACGGACTTTACCTCGGGCGGAACAGCACTTTCAGACAGAACACCAGCCCGAACGGCGTCCTCAAAGTCGTGATGAGCATAGGCAAAGTGATCCGCAAACTTGACCAGCCGCCCCTCAAGAGTATCTGCAAGCTTGCCTTTGGTGTGGCAGAGTATTCCGTCACGCACTTCATAAGTAAGGTTGAGGCCCTCGCCGCCCCTTTCAAGAATATCCACAACCCGAAGGCTTTGTTCATAGTGGCGAAAACCAAATGGGCAGACTTCGTTGAGCGCACGCTCACCCGCGTGGCCGAAAGGCGTATGCCCGATGTCGTGGCCAAGGGCAATAGCCTCGGTAAGGTTTTCATTGAGTCTGAGAGCAACGGCCATGGTGCGTGCTATTTGAGCGACTTCAAGGGTGTGGGTCAGGCGGGTGCGGTAATGGTCCCCCTCAGGGCTTAAAAAGACCTGAGTCTTATGCATGAGCCGCCGAAACGACTTGCAGTGGATTATTCTGTCCTGTCGCGCTGGAACTCGGTACGGATCCCGTCCGAGGGCAGAGGCCTTTCCCTTCCGCGGCAATTTGAAGATAGCGCGGCATAAAGCGAGAGAGTATCCCTTTCTGTTTGTTCAGTAATTTCACGAATGTTCAAATTGAAAAGCCTCCTTTCGGATATTCGCAAGGCAAAGGTTCGGGATATATTTTATAGTATAACATATATTCAAAAAAAGTCCAACCCTTCGAAAAAGCTCGTTTTACATTTTGCGCTGCTGATTTAAACTGATAAAATCCTTTGCTTATTATATGTAATAGGTAACAGCTCATATATTATAAATTTATTCATTCAAAACAAAGGCAATTTTCTTTATAGTTTCCGGATTTTTATAAGCAATGGTCTTTTTGCTGCCATAGTAAAAGCAACATCGCGGCGTTGAGTAGAAAGCAGTTGCATATTGGGTTAGGCCTTCAAAAAGGCTATAATATTTTTTCAAGATGATTTGCCCTAGTTCTGAAATATCAACTCAAAAGTAAGAGCGGACTTTATATTTTGTGAACTCTCCATATTTGAATATATAGTTCAGTAAACTGGGGTTATATGTAAACATATGGCTCAGTTTTGACATATTTAATAACATTATTAGGGTTGCACAAAAGCCGACTGTGCTTTTGCTACCGGTAAACGAATGGACCTTTTGCCCCTGCAATGCGATGTTTTCCTGCTGCTCGTGTTGATAATTGAAAGCTTCCTTTTTTCTTTTCTATTGATTTCCCCAAAAATAAATTTTCCCCTTTATTCTATGAAAAAGTACCTTTGGGAAAATTTGCTGCACCAATTTTTTATAAACACTATTAAACTGTAACAGAAAAATTATGTGATGCAGTAAAAGGTAAAATCAGGGATTTTCCATCACTATGTCAATGCTCGGCTTTTTTATAGGAGCTGCTGCGCTTCGGGAAAGAGGGCGAATTTTTTCAAGCGGCACGCCGGATTCCAATTGGGCGATTTCTGGCGCCAATGACTCAAGGCGCGAACGTACCATTGACGGAGTGACAGAAAATTCTTTGGCAAGGGCCCGCACAGCTTTTTCCTCATTTGAAAGGTAAAGAGAACGTATGTTTCTGTAAGAAAAAAGAAAATATCTATATGGGAGCAAAAGCTCTGCGGCGCCTTCATTGGCCTGCCATTCCAATGCGGTAACATTGCTCTGGTCAAGGCACATAAAGCTTGTTCCATCATGGAGAAAATAGTGGATAAGTTCGTGGGCCACAGTAAAACGCCGGGCCTGAGCACAGCGTGAGGAATTCACAATTATCTCTGAAAAGTTTTTTCCGCGCATTAGCGCGCCGGAAAAACGGTGGCTGTCAAACTCATAGGCGGAAATTTTTATGTTGTGACGTCTGGCAAGGTCATAAGGGTCAGCCGGGCCGGAAACACCGTTTTCATCCCGAATCTTTTGTATCTCGTTGTAAAGCGAAGCTTTGTTTATAAATTTCACTCCGACTCGTCCTCCTTTTTGAAGCGCCGCGCAATATCCAAAAGAAGATCAAGATCCCGCTTCGAAAGGTCAAGGTCCTTTGCGCCACGAAGGAAGTTGAAATATATTTCGGGGAACTCATCATCCTTGCCGTTGTTGCCAAGCAGATAATCTACAGAGACGCCAAAATATTGGGCAACGCGCAGAAGCTTATCGCCGGAGGGGGCGCTTTTGCCCCATTTGAGCACAGAGTTCTTGGAAAAGCCGCATTCGCGTTCCAGTTGGGGAATGCTGACGCCCTTTTCCCCGGCGAGGATCCTTATTTTTTCAAGAAGTTCCATAAAAACTGCCTCCATTTAAATGCAAAATATTTTCTTACAAAATTGCAAGAAAATATTCTTCTGCTTTCCATTGACAAAAGAAAATTTTCTTGATATAATGACTTACGCAAGAAGAAATGCAGAAAAATTTCTTATTTCTTCGGAAAATATTCTAGAATGTCTTCTTAAAAAAGTCAAGAGAAAGGAGAAATTACTTTGACCGAAAATGACCCGCTTGAAATTATAAAAAGTGACGAAAGATTTCTTCCTCAGGAGAAGGCACAAAATACAAAAAGCAGAGAGGAGACGCTGACAGAACATATGTTTTATGAACTGTTTGAGAGGAGGTGGCAGAATGGCAAAAAGTAAAAACAAAAAACAGCAGCTCATAGACGAGCTGTCCCGGCTAGCGTTTATGGAGCCGGAGGAGGAGCAAAAAATCAGAATCAGTGAGAAAATGAAAGCGCTGGAGCTACTTGGTAAGTGCCTTGATATGTTTGAACCCCCGGCAGAAAAGGAGGAGGGCAGACTTGAAGTCTCGGTCAAGGTGGTGAAGGAGGAAGAGGAGTGAAGCTTGAAATAGGCCTCACCAAAAAGCAGCATGAATTTGTAGAAGCAAATGCAGACGAAGTGCTGTTCGGAGGAGCAGCCGGCGGCGGAAAAAGCTTTGGCCAGCTTATGGACGCACTGCTCTATGCACTAAAATATGCAAAAAGCAAACAGCTTGTTCTGCGCCGGACCTATCCCGAACTTGAAAAAAGCCTCATCCGGGTGGCGCGGGAATTCTACCCAAAAGAGATATACAGCTATAACTCCACAAAGCACACAGGATATTTTATTAACGGCTCGGTACTTGACTTTGGCTATTGCGACAGCGAAGCAGACGTTTACCGCTACCAAAGCGCGGAATACGATGTGATACGCTTTGACGAACTGACTCATTTTACAAAACAGATGTATCTCTATCTGCTCTCCCGCCTTAGGGGCGCTAACGGCTATCCAAAGTATATGAAATCGAGCACAAACCCTGGAGGTATAGGTCACAACTGGGTAAAAGAGAGATTTATAGATGTATGCGAACCCGGTAAGGTACTGAGCGCCGAACACGGCACAAGGCTTTTCATTCCAGCCGGTGTAAGAGATAACGGCTTTCTTATGAAAGCCGATCCGGAATATGTTTCAAGGCTTCAAAATCTTGGTGAAAGGGATAAAAAGGCTTTGCTTTACGGGGATTGGAATATCTTTGAAGGGCAGTTTTTTACTGAGTGGAACAGGGATCTGCACGTTTGTAGCCCATTTCCCATTCCGATAGGCTGGCGGAGGTATTTTGCTATGGATTACGGTCTTGATATGCTGGCTGGTTACTGGATAGCAATTGACAGCGGCGGAAAGGCCTATGTATACAAAGAGGTATATAAAAGCGGACTTGTTATAAGCAAGGCGGCGGAGCTTATAAACTCGATGACAAGCGAGGAAATATACTGCTACATTGCTCCGCCGGATATGTGGAACCGCCGTCAGGATACCGGTAAAAGCGTGGCGGAACTTTTTGCCGAAAAGGGAATAGTTCTTACAAAAGCCGAAAATGACCGTGTAGCAGGATGGTATAACCTGCGGGAATGGCTGCGCCCAATAAAAAATGAATTCGGCGAGCAGGAACCAACGCTCAAAATATTTTCTTCGTGCTCAAACCTTATTCGCTGCCTTCCGGCCCTTGTTGCGGATAGGCTCAACCCTAATGACGCCGCTACGGAGCCCCATGAATTGACACACGCACCGGACGCCCTTCGCTATTTTGTAGCGGGGAGACCAGTTCCGGCAGTGGAGGCTGGCGCCGACGGATATCAGGATCAGATGGAAGAAATTTTAAATTTCGGTCAGTGAGGTAAAAATGAGAAACAAAAAGAATGAAATAAAGCTTCCGCCTGACATGCGAAAAGTGGCGGAATACATAGTTAGGGGGCAAAAACGCCGAAAAGCAATAGTAATGACAAAAAATGCTACGCGTTTTGACAGAAATGCTTTTGACGCGGTAAATTCGGCCCTGATTGCTACGGGAAGTGACATTGAGGACGGTACTGTTCGCACCAGTCTTCATCGTAAATTGCTCATTTCAGTAAATGAGCGCACACCTTTTCGTTACCTTGGGGAATGTTTCTGCTCAGAGCAGAAATTCTTCGCGTACCGTACAGATTTTTTAATAGGCGTGCTAAAAGAACTGAAAATGATGTAGGGGAAAAGGAAAGTGAGATGCCAAAGCCGCGGTTTGGCGAGCTTTATACGCGGCTCCATTGAAAAATAAAATATGAAAAGGAGGAGAAACATGGAAATTATCTGTTTTGGCCTTGGACTTATAGCCGGACTGCTAATAACCGCAGGGCACAGAGAAACAAGAAATCAGGAGACGCCCAAAGAAGAGAATATCCCGCCGGAGCTTATGAAGCAGTACGAGGAACTTTTCGGCTACGACGGGAAACATGAAAAATGATCCCAATAATAAAAAGGAGATGATATTTTTGTACAAAAAACTTACACCCGAAAGGGTCTTTGCCGAATATAGACATGGTGAAAGCTACAACCGGGCCATAAATCTTTACGAAACTGCCGAGAAAAACGAGGACTTTTATATGGGCGATCAGTGGAAGGGTGTTAATGCCCCGGACCTTGAAAAACCGGTGATAAATTTTCTCAAAAGGGCGGTGTGCTATCTTGTGTCCATGATTGTTTCAGACGATGTTGCAGTAGCACTTACACCCAATGTTCCCAGCGACGACAGTAGCTTTTTAAGCGACTGCCTTGAAGGAGAGCTGGAAAATATAATTGAGCAGACCAAAGCAAAATCGCTTGCCAGAGATATGCTGCGTAACTGCGCCGTAGATGGAGACGGCTGCTTCTATTTCTGGTTTGAGCCGCTGGGCGGCGCAAATGGCAGAATTTGTATTGAAAACCTTGACAACACAAAGGTCATTTTTGGCAATCCATACGTCAAAGAGCCGGAGGAACAGCCGTACATAATCATTGTGCGGCGCCGCAGCGCCGAAGAACTTAGACGGGAGGCCAAAACTGCCGGTGCGGAAAATTGGGAGAATATCCGCCCAGAGGGGAAAGGCCTTTATATGAATGAAGAGGACGACCCAAACCACGACCTTGCAACAGAGCTTATACGCCTTTGGAAGGAAGACGGCACCGTTCATTTTATGTGGACGACAGAGGATTGCGTTATAAAGCCGCCGGCAGATACCGGTCTTCGCCGCTACCCCATTGCCTGGATGAACTGGGAAAGCGTAAAAAACAGCTACCATGGCCGGGCGGCCATAACCGGGGTTATTCCTAATCAAATATTTGTAAACAAGCTCTGGGCAATGGCTATGGAGCATGAAAAGCACATGGCGTTCCCTAAACTATTTTACGATATTACAAAGATACGTCAGTGGACAAATAGAGTCGGCCAAGCTATTGGAGTTACAGGGGACCCGAACACAGCGGTGGCGTCTTCCTTTCGCGCCTCTGATATGAGCGAGCAGGTTATGAACCTTGTGGAAAAGACGATCAGCTACACGAAAGAATGTCTTGGAGCTTCGGACATTGCCCTTGGCAACGTTGCGTTGGATAACACCTCGGCAATAATTGCCCTCCAAAACGCTGCGGCAGCCCCGCTGAGTCTTCAAAAACTGAGCTTTTACCAGTTTTGGGAGGACTGCGTTCTTATAATGCTAGATATGATAAGGGCCTATTACGGCGTGCGCGAAGTGAATTTTGACGCTGGGAAGGATAAAGCCTCTGTATTTGTAGATTTTTCTGCGGTGGATACGGACTCAATGAAGCTTTCCGTAGATGTGGGTGCAGCCAGCTATTGGAGCGAGCTTATGCAGGTAGAGACTGCCGACAGCCTTTTCAGAAACGGAGTCATCACCGACGCCGTCACCTATCTTGAGAGCATTCCTGATAAATACATAAGGGGCAAAAAACGGATAATTGCAAAGCTGGAGGAGGAAAAAAACAACACGGCGCTTCTTTTGAAAGAAGCGCCGGAGAAGGGATAAAAGGGCGGCTTTCAGCGAAAATCCGGGGCGTATAAGGCTCGGCTGAACACGGCAGAAATTTTTTGCAGTGAAAAGGCAGCTTTGCCCCGGGGCGGAAAAATAAAAGCAGTTGAAAACAAAGGCGCCTTGGCGGCGGTTTACAGCGCCGCCAAGGCAAGGAGAGATGGAAAAGCGCGGGGAGGGGCGGGGTCCCGCACAAAAAAGCGGCCCCGCAGGGGCCGAAAAACGAAAATTAAATTAGAAAGGATGAAAAATTAATGGCAATCAATTTTACTAACGGAAAAACTTACAGGTTTATCAACAAACAGTATAACACCAAGGCTTTGAACGTATATGGAACAAACGCAGCCTCTACGGGAAGGAACGTCTGCCTATATACTGACACTTCCTCTGACAATATGCAGAAGTGGAAGTACAGCGAAGACAGCGGCATTGGAATAAGGCTTCACAGCACTGTAAACAACAACTATGTTCTTGACAGAAGCGATGGCTCTGTTTCCGGTTCGGCCAATAACAACGCACACCTTTGTGCTGTGGGAAGCACCAGCGCAAAAGACAGTGCCCTTACATTTGTAAATGTATCTGGGAACACTTACCGAATCAGGCTTACGAACAGGATAAACAATGTATGGCTGTTTTTGACAGCAGCGAATGGGAATTCCTCACCAGCGTCTAGTATAACCACGTCAAATATAAGCAGTGCGAACGGCAACGTCTATTGGGCAGAGGAAGCCCTTCCCGGAACCACTGCGTACAACAAACAGTGCTGGACCGTGGAGGAGGCGGAGGGAAGCTCCGGTGGAGAGGAAGATGGTGAAATTGAAAAGCAAACATTGTGTATGCCGGTAAATGATATGAAAATAACTTGCGGCTATAAAGTACCAATATATCTAACTGATCCAGAAACAACAGGGAATGGAAATCATTATGGAGTTGACTACCGGGATAACAGACTGGTTGGCAATGATAATTATTATGACGACAATGTTATTGCAAGCGGTAATGGGTATGTGTATCGCTCTGGATATGACAAAAATGCAGGATATGTTGCATGCATTGTTTATCCTAAAGCATATATAAAAACTTCAAGTGATGGAGCAAGACAATATAAAGATATAACCGTTCGTTATTGGCATATGAAAAAAATGAATTCAAAGTTTATGGATGTAGACTATTCTTTCCCAATTAGTATAAATAAAGGAGAAGTTATAGGGACTATGGGGAAAGAAGGCGTTGCGTCCGGCATACATACTCACATTGAATGTGACACAGATACTACTCCGCAGTATGTATGTTATACTCCGACACATTGGAAATCACCCGACATATTAAAAAATGGAACAGATAGCACTATAAACCCTGGATGGGTTTTTCAAAAGGAAAGCGGTCAGACAGTAAAAATAAAACAGGATAGCATAAGTAGTGGATGGGTACTTGATGATTATAAGTATCTTGGAAATGTAACTATAGAGTAATGCAAACAAAGCTACTTGCTTTCCGCACAAAAAGAAGAGAGGATTTTTTCAAAATCTTCCTTTGAAAAATCGACGTTTTCACAGGATTCATAAAATCTAAACAACCAGCTGCCATCATGATTAAGCAAATAATATTCATGTATATTAAAGTCCGCCATATGTTGGTCATCCTCTCCAATATTTACTATTAAAGAAGTGCCATAAGTGGAGTAGTAAAAAGTTATATCGTTTAAAACTATTTTATCAAGTGAAAGGATGGATGAGCTCCATTTATCGTTGTTTTCAGCAGAAAATAAAATATCGGCAAATTTTTCACCATTTAAACTGAAACAAGTTCCGTCAAAAACACAGTCGGAGGGAAAGTTTGCAGTAAAATCTTTTTTGATATCTCCTTGTGAAAATGTAAAAACTGGTTTTATATTTTCACCATGCCCAGAATTTTCAGAAACGCCTTCGTTTTCGGCGGGGTTTGAGCACCCGCCGAAGGCGGCGAGCAGCAAGGAA
>CAZNVF010000018.1:3921-15683 GCA_964576395.1 uncultured Oscillospiraceae bacterium | reverse complement strand
TTCCCATGGTGACACAGTCATGGGCTTCGTCATGATCTTTCCAGGTACTGAAGCATCCACAAAGAAAAATCCGCTTGGCTCAATTTTGTTTCTGACTACATCATCCACAAATTGCAGCTTATATTCAAGCTCAAGCTCATTCCCTATCTCTACAAGTATACGGTTATCACAGATCATAGATATTTCGAGTGTATCGGTAAGATCAATAAAATCATAACCTTCCATTCCAAGTTCCTGCATCTCCGCCATTATACCTTTAAGAAGCTCCATTCGTTTCAAATTATCTTCATTTTCAGCTACTGTGCTTATTCCACGAACGGACACCATCCCACGCGGAATTTCCTCCATTCCTCTTTCAAGCACTTTTCCACCGCTGCTCAAAAGAGTATAACCACCGGCCTCCTCAACTGCTGCAAATGGCACTGCTTCGGTTATGGTAACGGTCACACTGTTTGGAAAATGACGTTTAACATTAACACTTTCTATGTAGTTATAAGTGAAGTAAAGATCATTCTCCGCCTTTTCTGTATTGATTTTAAACAGATTATCGCCTTTACTAATGCCAGTGGTCTCTATAATTTCCCTTTCAGAATATATTGTATTGCCAATTATCTCTATTCTATCTACATTAAAAAGCATTGTAAGGCACAGGTAAACAGCTCCGGCTACTATAAAGCATAGCATCACAATATAAAACGGCGTCATTACTCTGCGTTTTTTGCGGCGGCGTTTTTTCTTTGCGGTTTCGACAAATTTTGTATTGTCCAGCTGTTCTTTTTTACTTTTTTTTACAATCCGAAATCTCATCTTTTTCTCCGGGTGGTAAAGATTACCCTTCTACAAGGGAAATTATCTCATTTCTTATGCGCTCATTTGCATTTTCTATTGCCATTGCTTTAGCATTTGCAGAAAGTTCAGCAAGCTTTTCCGGGTTTTTAGTTAGCTCCTTTACAGTTTTGCAAAGAAATTCGCCCGTCAGCTCTTTTTCTTCTATCACTACAGCTGCGCCGTGGCTCTGGAGCACCATTGCATTGTGATATTGATGATTTTCTGCAACATTCGGCGAAGGAATGAGCACGGAAGCTTTTCCTGCCGCCTTGAGTTCAGAAAGGGTCATGGCGCCACAGCGGCAAATTACAAGATCTGCCGCCGCAAGGCAACGAGGCATATCGTTTATATATTCGCGGATTATTAATTCTTTGTGCTCATGAGCGTCTATTCCTTTTTCTTTGAGCATTTCAAAATAGTATGATGGTCCATAATATGAGCCGGAACCATGTATATGAACAAAGTTTTTATTCTCGCGAAGGTGCCAAGCCATAAGATCAGCCACTGCCTCATTAAGTCGCTGCGCTCCCAAACTTCCACCGAAAGAGAGTATACAAATTCTATCGCCCACATTATAAAATTCCCGGGCGGCTTTTCTATTTTCTGTAAAGATCTCCTGTCGTACAGGGTTCCCCGTTACAATATATTTTTTCCCGTCAGGAAGATACTTTTTGCTCTCTTCCACATCAAGCAACACTTTATCCACATATTTTGCAAGCAGCTTCGTAGTCACACCGGGAAACGCATTGCTCTCCATAGCAATGGTCTTATACCCCATTAAAGCGGCCTTTCGCACTATGGGACCGCTTACATACCCTCCTGTGCCTATAACAACATCCGGTTTAAAGCTGTTTATAATTTCTTTAGCGCGAGAAGAACTTCCCGCGAGGTACCAAAGCGCCTTTATATTATTCTTTATATTGTGAAAACTTATACGGCGCTGGATCCCCAGCACTTTTATAGGTGCAAATTTATAACCCGCCCCTGGAACTATTTTTGCCTCCATTCCGTTTGGGTTCCCAGCAAAAAGTATTTCAGCCGAAGGGTCTTTATCTTTCATATAGTTCGCAACCGCCACTGCCGGATTTATGTGGCCGGCTGTTCCACCGCAGGCGAAAAGTATCTTCATAGTTCATTCCCCCTGAAATTCATTAGCTTTTTGCAAGGGCAGATTTTTTTGAAACGGCCAGCACCACGCCCATTTCTCCAAGAGTCATCATGAGAGCAGTTCCGCCATACGAAAAGAGTGGGAGTGAAATTCCCGTATTCGGTATTGTGTTCGTTACGACAGCTATATTGAGCAGAACCTGCATACCTATGTGCATAACACAGCCAGCTGCAAGAAGTGAACCGAATTTGTCCGGGCAGCGCATCGCTATTACAAAACCGCGCCAAACAAGCATAGCAAAAAGAATTACTACGATTGACGCCCCGACAAAACCGAGCTCTTCGCAAACAACCGCAAATATAAAGTCGTTCTGAGGCTCCGGAATATAAAGATATTTTTGGCGTGAGTTGCCAAGCCCTGTTCCCCAAAGGCCACCAGAACCTATGGCTATAAGCGACTGAATAGTCTGATAACCGTCGCCCTGAGCATCAACATATGGGTCAAGCCAAGTAGTAACACGGGCTGTAGCATATTGCATAAAAGTAGGAACTATAAGTATTACTGCAACTGCCGCGGCGCCCGCTGCAAGCAGCATTCCAAAATATTTAAGCTTCGTTCCGCCAAACCACATCATTGATATTCCCAGTGCACCTATAATAATTGTACCTGAAAGGTGACGTTCCGCAATTACCAGCAGAACTACAGTTCCAAGGCACACAGCAAAAGGCAGAACGCCATATTTGAACGTTCCCATTTTATCTGCATTTGTAGAAGCAAAATGAGCAAAAAGCACAATTATTGCAAACTTGGCTATTTCTGACGGCTGAAAGCTTAATATATCTCCTATATATATCCAGCGGGCAAACCCGTCTTCATCCCTCATAAACAGTACTATCACAAGAAGGCAGAGCGTTCCCGCAAAAAGTAACAGAGAGTATTTTTGAAGTATTTTATGGTTTACTTGAGAAATTGCGAGCATTGCCACAACACCCATTACGGCAAAAAAAAGCTGGCGTTCAATATAGTAAAAGCTGTTTCCTTTATTGTAAAAAGCATAAGCATAGCTTGCTGAAAAGAGCATAACAAGCCCAAAGGTGAGGAGAATAAGCACAATAACCAAAAAGGTTATGTCTATTTTGCCGCGCTTTTTTTTAGGCTCAAATATATGTTCCTTCATCGCGCTGACAGGTATGAAACTATTCAGATCAATGGTTATAGGTTTCATTTTCTGTCCTTTCTTTGAAAATTTTTAAAAACTGTTCATTTAAACGGCGTTTACAGCAAATATCGAAATAACTGCGCCTACAAGGCCCACAAGGCAAAATACAACAACTATTTTCCATTCGCTCCAACCACACATTTCAAAATGGTGGTGGACTGGGGCCATTTTGAATATTCGTTTATGTGTAAGTTTATAACATCCTATCTGTATTATGTCAGAAAGAGTTTCAATAACGTAGACTATCCCGGCAAAAATAAGTATTACCGGATAATTTATTCCAAAGGCTAGAGCACAAACCATTCCGCCAAGAAAAAGCGAGCCCGTATCGCCCATAAAGATTTTTGCTGGATGGCAGTTCCAAAGGAAAAAACCAGCACATCCACCTGCAACAGCTGCTGCAAGGTAGGTCATTCCCATGTGCCCGAGAATAGTTGCCATTATCATGAACCCACAGGCACAGATAAAAGTAACACTGGAACAAAGGCCGTCAATTCCATCAGTTAAGTTTACTGCATTTGAAGCGCCAACTATAATAAATACCGCCAATGGGTAATATAGAATTCCTATATCCAACTGACCAATAAAAGGTACAATTATAACTGTGGAGAGAGTCCCTGAAAGATATATTCCCACAAGGAACATCGCGGCAAGAAGCACTTGACCAATAAACTTTTGCTTCGCTGTAAGACCTTCGTTCTGCTTCTTTACTACTTTCGTATAATCGTCTATAAAGCCAAGAAATCCGTAACCAAGAGCCATCAGAATGCCGCTTCCGAGGCGTATCTTTTCTGATGACGGTTCATCTTTCAGGAACCAAAAAGCAGCACAACTTGCGGCCAAAATTCCAATGATGAACATAATTCCACCCATAATGGGGGTTCCTTCCTTGTTTTTGTGCCAGTTTGGTCCTATTTCCAAAATCTTCTGTCCAAAGCTGAGCTTGTGAAGCATTGGAATAAGCCACATTCCTGAAAGAGCCGCTACTCCGAACGCTATAAAAGCGCAAACTGCCGTCCGCATGTTAAGTCCTCCGTTTTATAAAAATTCTTCATAAAAGGTTTCCGCAATATCCTCAAACTTCATTCCGCGGCTGGCCTTAAGCCAAACCATATCACCGGGCCTCGCTGTTTTGCAAAGTTTCTCTACAAGCTCTTCTTTGCTTTCAAAATAATAGCTTTCTGAAAGACCCGCTTCTTTTGCTCCTTCGGCAATAATTTTTCCCAGTTCACCAAAGCACAATAATATATCGGCTGCCTTTGCTGCCTCTTTTCCCACTTCAAGATGAGATTCCTTAGCAAAAGATCCAAGTTCCAACATGTCGCCAAGAACTGCGATCTTCTTTGCACCTGCCGAGAGCTTTTGTGACTCTAAGGTATGCATTGCTGCCTCCATAGAGTCTGGATTTGCATTATAGCAGTCCTCCACTACGATTACCCCATGGCAATTATTCATTTTCTGGCGCATACCAGTAGCCTTGAAATTCCAAAGGGCCGATGCACATTGCCGCGGAGGTATTTCCACTGCAATACCTGCACCGAATCCCGCAAGAGCATTGAGCACATTATGTTCGCCTATACATGGGATCCGAGCATGATATATACTGTTTCCAAACAATATATCAAAATCGGTAATACCGTCATGCTCGTTTATATGTTCCGCAGTTATGTCTGCAGATTTGTTCCCAATAGCATAGTATACAACATTGAACTGCGGAAAGCAAACTTCTTGAAGCATATCGTTATCTTTATTTAAAAGAAGAGTACCTCCATTTTTTAGTCCCTCTATAATTTCAAACTTTGCTTTTTTTATATTTTCCCTTGAACCAAGATTCTCAATATGGCAAGTGCCAATGCAAGTTATGACCGCGACATCAGGCTTTGCCGGAACTGTAAGTTCGCGTATCTCCCCCAAATTAACCATTCCGAACTCAAGCACCATTGCCTCATAGCTGTTATCCAGTTCCAAAATAGTTTTTGGAACGCCGACCTCATTATTCAAATTGTTTTCGGTTTTGAGAGTCTTATACTGGCTTTTTATCACAGCGGCGATCATTTCTCTTGTGGTAGTTTTCCCCACGCTTCCAGTAACTGCAATTACCTTTGGAGAAAACTTGCTGCGGTACAATCCGGCTATATCGAGAAATGCTTGCCGGGTAGTTTTTACAAAAAGGAGGTCATTAGTTCCATAATCCCCATCTTTTTGCACAACAGCAAAAACCGCGCCTTTTTCCATCGCGGTTTTTACAAAATTATGGCCATCAAATTTTTCGCCGCATAGAGCCACAAAAACGCTGCCGGGCCTAACATCTCTCGAGTCAGTACAAATATCCGTTATTTCCATATCTGGAATTTCTATTTTGCACTCTGCACCAATTGCTACGGCTATTTCTTTAAGCTTGAGCGGAAGCACCATATCTCCTCCATCACATCTAAGATTCCATCTCTTTTAGGAAATTTTGAACAATCACTTTTTCATCAAAATACACGGTACCAAAGTCGAGCACTTGATAATCCTCGTGACCTTTTCCTGCAAGCACAAGCACATCGCCTGATTTGCAGTGCTCAAGGGCCCATTTTATTGCTTTATATCTATCCGGTTCATAATAAAACGGCACCCCGGAAGCTTCCAGTGTAGGGATTGTGTCTTCGCTTATTATATCAACCGATTCTTTTCTTGGGTTATCGCTTGTAAAAATTATAAAATCCGATTTTGAGGCAACCGCAGCAGCCATTTTTGGGCGCTTTGTTCGGTCCCTGTTACCCGCACATCCAAAAAGTGTGAGCACTCTGCCATCGGTGCACTCTTTTATGGAAGTTAGAACTTTTTCAAGTGCATCAGGCCCATGGGCAAAGTCACGAATAACGGTAAAATCCCTTCCTGTTGGAATCACTTCCATTCTTCCTTTAACGCCGGTACAGGTATTGAGGTTTTCAACTGCCTCCTCAAAGCTAAGGCCGCAGTTCATTGCAGCGCAGGCTGCAAGCATTGCGTTGGAAACAGAAAATTTACCTGGCATTGCAAAATTAACTCTTCCTATTAGGCCGTTGCCCACCATTGCAAATCTGCAACCGGAAGCAGAATTTTTCACATCTCTAGCTGTATAGTCTGCCGTAAGATCATTTACTGAAACGGTTGTCACAGGACAATTTATGTTTTTGGCAAGACTCCTTCCATATTCGTCATCTATACAAACTACAGCGCTTTGGCAAAGCTCAAAAAGGCGCTTTTTTGCCTCAAAATAATTTTCCATTGTTTTATGATAATCCAAATGATCCTGTGTGAGATTTGTAAATACAGCAGTTTCAAAATTGCATCCCCACACCCTATATTGATCAAGTGCCTGTGATGAAACCTCCATTACAACATATTCACAACCGGCGTTCAGCATTCTTGAAAAAATCAAATGCAGCTCAGCAGGATCCGGCGTAGTATATTTTGCCTGGAGCACCACGTCACCTATCACATTCTGTATTGTCCCTATTAGACCGACTTTTTTGCCGGCGGCCTCAAGTACATGCTTGACAAGATATGTGATTGTAGTTTTTCCATTTGTTCCGGTGATTCCTATAAGTTTCATTTTTTCCGCAGGACGACCATTTATGTTTGCACACATAATTGCATAAGCCGCCCTTGAATTTTGAACGATTATTTGATTTTCCGTTCCAGTGTCACGTTCCGCTACGACCCAAGCCGCACCACTTCTTACTGCAGCCTTAGCGTACTCATGGCCGTCAACATTGCCGCCTTTTATGCACACGAAAACAGAGCCCTTCTCCACTCTTCTAGAGTCACCGGTTACATCTTTTATTTCCATATCTTTTATTATTCCGGTATATTCAACGTCCCTTAACAGTTCGGATAAAAACAAGGGATCACCTCCAAAAGTGCCGATTATGTATTACTCGCCGTTATCATTGCCGTCACCGGTTCCAACGGTAAATGTAACTTCGACCACGGTGTCAGGGTATACCATAGTTCCTGCAGCGGGGGTCTGGCTATAAGCCACTTGATCTTTTGCCGATTCGCTTACGCCAACAAGCTTCAATTTTAGCCCTGCACCTATTATAATGTTATTTACTTCTGTTACGCTTTTTCCCGATACATCGGGAACCTCTATCTCTTTTGGGATAAGTTCCTCCTCCGTATAAAGTGTTATAGTTCCACCGGCAGCAAGCTTGCTTCCCCCTTCAGGGAGCTGGCTCACTACTGTTGTTCCGTCACCAACCACGCTTACAGAATAACCAAGGAGACGGAGAGTGGTCATTGCATCGTGAACTATACTTCCTGTCACGTCTTTAACGTTTCCTGTCATTGCCTCAAGTTCTTCTTCGGTATAAGATGGCTCTATTCCCATATAAGGAAGAATATCTGAAAGCATTGCGCCTACCACAGGAGCTGCAACAACTGAACCATAGGGGTTTTCCATTTGCGCTTCATCAAGAAGAAGCAGTATCACTATCTGAGGGTCGTCTATTGGTGCCACCGCAAGGAACGACGAGACGTACTTTTCGACTTCACCATCAGTGTTTGTACTATCAAGCTTTTCAGATGTTCCTGTCTTGCCTCCAATTTTGTAGCCGGGTACTCGTGCGGTCTTACCGGAACCCTCGCTGACAACCCTTTCAAGCATATCTCTTACAATTGCAGAGGTCTCGTCAGATATTACCTGCCGTACAACGGTTGGTTCATTTTGCACAATGACATTTCCATCAGCCGTAAGCACCTGATCCACAATATACGGCTCATACAGCGTTCCACCATTTATTGCCGCACAAATTGCTGTGATAAGCTGTATTGGCGTTACCTTAAATGTCTGGCCAAAAGAGCTTGACGCAAGGTCTATCTCTGTCATTGTATCTGGGTCATGATATATACTGTTGGCTTCTCCGGGAAGATCTATTCCAGTCTTTTCCGTAAGTCCGAATGCTTCAAAATAGTAGTTAAAATTATCAAGCCCCATATGAAGTCCTATTGTAATAAAGGCTGGGTTACATGAATTTTTTATCGCATCCGAAAGGGTTTGGTGACCGTGACCACCGGTCTTCCAGCAGGAGATTTTCCTGTCACCCACCATAATATATCCAGGGCAATCGAATGTATCGCTAAGGACAGTGGTGTTACTTTCAAGGGCCGCTGAAAGCGTAATTATTTTAAAGACTGAACCCGGTTCATATGGGTCAGAAATCGCTTTATTTCTCCACTGTGTATATTGGGCCTCCTGAAGCGCCTCTGCCTGTTCATCTTCTGGTAGAAGATCTATAAGTTCCTGCACTGAATCAGCCACAAGGCTGTATTGGTTTGGGTCAAAATCCCCTTTTGTAGCCATGCCAAGAATCTTTCCCGTATTGGGATCCATTGCAATAGCGCAGGCCCGCTGCTGAACATCATGTTCTTTAACTGCAAGTTCAAGGTGCTTTTCAATAAAATACTGTATTCCCTCGTCAAGAGTTGTGACAATGCTGTTTCCATCCACTGCCGAATAAAGCTCGCTGTAGTCAAACGGCATATCTGTGCCCCATGCATTTTTTGCGGAAACTATTTTTCCGGCAGTACCGCTCAAGGTTGTATTGTAATAAGCTTCAAGACCGTATGCGCCTATATTATCTGCATTCACAAAGCCAATGACAGTTGCCGCAAAGTTCTCATAGGGGTATTTACGCGATACATCCTCATCAAGATAAATGGCTGATATACCATTGTTAGAAGCGAAGGTGGTCACTTCCTCTGCCAAGGCCTTATCTATTTTCTTCTTTATGACTTCATACGAGGTGTTTCTTTCACATTTTTCAAGAACATATTCTTCGCTTATATTAAGGATCTCTGCAAGGCCGGAAACGATGAGTTCCTTCTGCGTATTATTTTTTATACTCACTGGTGAAAGGCACACCGTCCATGCTGTGGAGCTAAGGGCAAGAATGTTGCCATTGCAATCATATATTGTTCCACGTGTAGCCGAAAGTTCCGTAATGCGCAACTGTTGTGAAGCGGCCTCTCGCTGATATTCTTCCGCATTTACTATTTGTATGCTGAACAGTCTGATCACAAGCGTTGAAAAGCCCAAAAGAACCATAACCGCTGCTACGGCTAATATTCTTCTTCTTATGACTGCGTTTGGCGATTTATTCATCTTCTTACCATTCTCCTTTTCCACAATTTTCTTAAAAAATCGACACGTCCCCTATTATGAAGACAGCGCCGCTTACCCTTAGCTAGAGTTTTTAACGGCGCTACTTGTTCATATTATGTTTCAAAATTGCAAGTATTCCGCAATGAAATCAATTATATCGTTCCAATACTGCTCAAAAAGATATTTCCCACCTGTTTTTGCAACAGCGATATCGTCAGAACTGGTAAGATTTATATATTCCACTTGACTTGAATCAATTTTTGAAAGACCAAGTTGATTTTCAGCGGCCTCTTCGAGCTTTTTTATTGAGGTACTGGCCTCAAGCTCGCCATTGAGCCTCATATACTCCGCATCAAGATTAGTCAATTTTGTTTGGTAAGAATTTGCTTCGGCTGTAAGTTCCGTAAGTACAACTTGACCATATATCATTATCGAGGCCACAGTGATAACTAAAAGCACTCCAAAAATGAGCTTGACAGGTGCAACAGTTTTTACCTTTCGGCGGTTTTTTATAAGGCGAAGCGAACGAGATTTGAGCTCTTGGTCGTGTTCTTTTTCCGTTTTTGCCGCAAATTTATTAAGGTCATACGCAACTTCAGCAGGCAAATTTTATGTCCCCCTTCAAAATCAAAGTTTTTCTATTACGCGAAGTTTTGCACTTCGACTTCTATGGTTTATTTCAAGTTCTTCTTGTGTTGGCTCTACAGGTTTTCGTGTAACGAGCTTTCCTCTTGGAGTTTTTCCGCACACGCAGACTGGAAATTCCGGAGGGCAGGTACAACCTTTTGTATATTCCGCAAAGGCTCGTTTTACCATTCTATCTTCCAAAGAGTGAAAGGTAATTATTGCAAATCTTCCGCCAGGGGCAAGCCTGTCGAAAACATGGTCAAGCGCTTCCGAAAGCCTGTCAAGTTCGCCGTTTACGGCAATCCTTATGGCCTGGAAGGTCTTTCTTGCAGGGTGGCCCTCTTTGCGCCTTACTGCGGCCGGAACTGCATTTCTGACTATATCTGCAAGTTCGGTAGTGGTCTCAATTGGTTTTATTGCTCTTGCATCTAAAATGGCATTCACTATTCGAGGGGCGAATTTTTCTTCGCCGTAATCATAAAGGATCTTTGCCAGTTCATCGCCTGAAGCACTGTTTACAAGGTCATAGGCTGAAAGCCCCTCTTTACTCATTCTCATATCGAGGCGAGCTTCGTTATGGTAGCTGAATCCGCGTCCAACATCATCAAGCTGGTGGGAACTTACCCCTAAGTCGAGAAGCACTCCATCCACTCTGTCTATTTTCAAACTGTCAAGCACCGCGGGAATTTCCGCAAAATCAGAGCGAATCACAGTAGCGCACGGATATTTTGAAAGGCGCTCCGTCGCCGTTAAAATAGCGTCCGGGTCCTTGTCAAGCGCAATAAGTCTTCCAGTATCAAGCCGCTTCGCAATTTCAGAAGAGTGGCCCGCTCCTCCTGCAGTGCCGTCCACATATATGCCATCCGGCTTTATATTTAAACCCTCAATGCTTTCATTTAATAGCACTGAAACATGCTGAAAATTTATCTCATCCACTGTTATGACCTCAGAAACCCAATTCATCCATTGCTTCGGCGATCTCGTCTGAATCCATCGCATTGCTGCGTTCTATCCATGTTTCTTTATCCCATATTTCCACGTGATCTGAAGCACCTATTACAGCAAGGTCCTTGTCGATTTTAGAGAATGCGCGAAGAGTCGGCGGAATGACTACCCTTCCCTGCTTATCTGCATTTACAATGGAGGCGCTTGAAAACATAAAACGTTTAAGATCTCTCGCTTTAGCCTTTGGAAGTCCAGCAATAATAACGCTGATTTTTTCCCATTCAGCCATCGAATAAACGGAAAGACAGCCGTCCAGCCCTTTAGTAATGACGAATTGATCGCCAAGCTCTTCCCTGAGCTTTATCGGAAAATTAACACGGCCTTTGTCATCAAGGCTAGGAAAATATTCGCCGATATACACCTGTCTTTCCTCCTCCCTATTTTGATGAAAGTTTTTGGGATTTTATTACCACTTATCACCACTTTTCACCATATACTTAATATTATAATGGAAATCATAAAAAATGCAATAGATTTTTCAAAGAATTCATAATTTAATTTATCGGCATAATAATGCCAAAAATTAATTTATAGCAAAAATTCCCTGCCTTTTCGGGCAGGGAATTTTTATAATTGAAATAAGAAAACACATAAAACGTCAGCACTATGGAACTGCTTATATCAGCTGTTGTTCATTGATCATGAATTTGAACTGGAGGCCAAGTTTTTCCGCAGCTTTGCGACAAAGAACCATTCGATTCATAAATATTTCAAAATAATCCATAACGGAACCATAGCGGGTATCTACGCTGAGTTTTAGCTTTATGAGGGTGTGATTCTCATTGATTTTGAGTTCTGCTTTTTTTACGGAATAGTTCACCCTGTCGTGAATATCAAAAGTGGTG
>CAZNVF010000018.1:0-3911 GCA_964576395.1 uncultured Oscillospiraceae bacterium | reverse complement strand
TTGCGCACCCTGCTCCGCCTTACGTCCGATTTATCTGCAAGAATAAGAGCCGCAGCCATTGGGCTGACAGGTTTTCCTGTTCCCTCATCATGGTTGCCAATGGCGGAAACTATATCAGCTATCTCCTCCGGCGGCATGTTGAGCCTATCAAGTATACGAAATGCCATGACCGCCCCGCTTTGCGAATGGTCGATTCTGTTCACTATATTTCCTATATCATGAAGGTAGGCGGCAATTTTGGTGAGCTCCACTTCTCTTTCAGAATAACCAAGGGTTTCCATTATATAACCTGCGTTTTCCGCAACAATGCCAACATGAGCAAAGCTATGTTCGGTAAAACCGATCT
Organism: uncultured Oscillospiraceae bacterium; assembly: GCA_964576395.1. Classification (GTDB taxonomy): domain Bacteria; phylum Bacillota; class Clostridia; order Oscillospirales; family Ruminococcaceae; genus UMGS1668. The sequence continues at coordinate 3,565 of CAZNVF010000018.1, read as the reverse complement.
CTTTAAGCGTAGCGTCGGCTTTTCTTATGTAAGTATTTATAGCTTCATTATTTTTAATATCTTCAAAAGTTATCATTTTTACACCTTCTTTCCTTTAATGTAACTGCACTAATTATAATGGTATGCCAAAAATGTTAGTTTCATTCCAAGTTTCTTTAAAATTTCTGTAAATTTTGTAAGTGCGGTAAAATATTCGGTACAAATTTTTATATTATCTGCGGTCAGTTCCCTACTGTAATAGAGAAGTTCTTAGCAGCTTTTCTTACGATAAAAAAACAGCGGGAGCAAGATCCCCCGCTGTGCTCTTTATTTTGTGAGTTTCACTGCTTGCTTTAAAATCCTGTAGGCAAGCTCCTCTTTTGACATAAGGCCAGTCTCAGTTTCAGCATCTTTAGTGATAAAAACAGCGGCATTGGTATCAACGCCAAAGCCCGTCCCCTTTGAAGAAATAGAATTCGCAACTATCATATCAGCATTTTTTGAAACCAGCTTCTTGCGGCTGTTTTCTACAAGGTTTTCTGTCTCCATAGAAAAACCAATAATTACACGGTGCTCATTATTTTCTTTTCCAAGGTCGGCAAGAATATCTTTGGTGCGCTTTAGGGTAAGTGAAAACTCCCCTTTAGTTTTTTTGACCTTCTGTTTTGCCTTTTCAGCAGGGGTATAATCCGCAATTGCAGCAGCCATCACAACTATATCTGCATTCCGAGCACGTTCCATCACAGCCATATACATATCTTCTGCTGAATTCACAAAAACGGTGTTCACACCATATGGCGGTAAAAGCTCAGTTTTCCCACTGATGAGCTCCACCCCTGCTCCCATAGCTCTTGCAGCCTTTGCAATGGCGTAGCCCATTTTCCCTGAGGAGTTGTTCGTTATATAGCGAACAGGATCGATTTCCTCCCTAGTTGGACCTGCCGTTACAAGAACTTTTTTGCCCCTTAGTTCATTACTTCCAAAAAGGGCCTGCTCTACCGCTGAAATAAGTTCAGCCGGCTCAGCAAGACGGCCGGAACCCACCGCACCGCAAGCAAGGCGGCCGCATTCAGGTTCGATTATTTCAAAGCCATCAAGGCGAAGCCGCTCTATGTTGCGTTGAGTGGCAGTATTTTCAAGCATACCCGTGAACATTGCCGGCGCAACAAGCTTTTTGCATGAAGCAGCAAGCACTGTTGATGTGAGCATATCGTCAGATATTCCATTTGCAAGCTTTGCTATAACATTGGCAGTAGCTGGAGCTATGAGCACCACGTCCGCCGTTCTTCCAAGGTTCACATGGGCAACGGGGTCGTCCCCATTCCCGTCAAAAAGTGAGGTTCGGCATGGGTTTTTAGTCAGTGCCTCAAAGGTCAGTGGAGCAACAAATTGTGCACCATGTTGCGTCATAACAACATTAACGTTTACGTCTTTTTTAGTAAAATATGAGGCGACCTCGCAGACTTTATAGGCAGCGATACCGCCTGTAACTCCGATAAGAAGGTTTTTCCTTTCGGACATATTACTCTTCCTCCGTCACCACTTTATCGACGCAATACTTGCCCTCTATAAATTCAGCAATGGCGATCTTAAGGGGTTTTTCAGACATGATAACATGGTTTTCCTCAGCCTCTTCACTGATCTGGCGCGCACGTTTTGAAATCGCCACCACGTTTGCATAAGGGCTGTTGAGTTGATTGAGTTCATAAGTATCTCTGGGATTAAGCAAGGTTATTTACCTCCTCCAAAATTTGTTTAAGGGCCGTTTCCATTGCGACTTTGCCACAGCGTTTGGCCTCAAGTATATTTTCTATTTTTGCAGCCGCAGAATCTACAGTATCGTTGACTACGAAAAAATCATAAAGTTCAGGAGCTTCCCTAAGCTCACTGTAAGCAGTTTCCAATCGCATTTTTATTGCTGTCTCATCCTCTGTATGTCTTCCTACAAGGCGGTTTTTAAGTTCAGCCATATCCGGTGGAAGGATATATACCATTACCGCTTCCGGCATAAGCTTCTTCACATTTTTTGCACCCTGTATTTCTATGTCAAGAACTACATCCTTCCCTTGGGAGAGCTTTTTTTCTACAGCACTTTTTGGTGTTCCGTAATAGTTGCCGCTGAAAACAGCATATTCGAGCATTTCACCATTTTCAATATCCCTTTCAAATTCCTCCTTGGTCTTAAAATGATAATGAATGCCGTCTGTTTCTCCCGGGCGTGGCGGCCTTGTAGTAGCAGAAACCGAAAAATAAAGGTCGTCATCAATATCAAAAAGCCTGTTTATTACTGTGCCCTTTCCTACTCCCGATGGGCCGGAAACCACAAGCAAAAGTCCTCTATTATTCATTTTCATCCTCCGCTGTCATTCTCGCGCCTATGCTTTCCAAAACTATACCGGAGAGCACCACATGACCAGAATCCATTACAATGACGGTTTTTGTTTTACGTCCGAACGTCGCGTCAATAAGGGTTCCTTTCTCTTTTGCTTCCTGTATTATTCTTTTTATTGGAGCAGAATCCGGTGAGACCACCGCAACCACCCTTTGAGCATTGATAAGATTTCCAAAGCCAATATTTACCAGCTTCATACTTCAAATCGGCTCCCTTTATCAGTATTGGTAAAATAATTCATTCAATATTCTGGATTTGTTCGCGTATTTTTTCAATCTCAGATTTTATGTCCACAACTACTTGGGCTATCTCAAAATCAGAACATTTGCTGCCAATGGTGTTGGTCTCACGGTTGACCTCTTGAATGAGGAAGTCGAGCTTTCTTCCCACTGGCTCATTAAAATCCACTATTTTGCGAAGTTGTGAAAGGTGACTTCTTAAACGGACTGTCTCTTCATCCACAGCAACTTTATCAGAATAAACGGCGGCCTCCTGAACGATCCTTGCATCGTCTATCTGGCTGTTTTCAAGCACCTCACGCATCTTTGCATAAAGCCGCTCGCGGTATTCCTTCACTGTTTCTGGACTGCGTTTTTCAACAAAGGCGACCTTTTCCTCAATAAATGCTGCTCTTTCAAGAACATCAGCTTTCATTTTTTCGCCCTCGGTCTCACGCATTGCTACGAAAGCCACAATGGCTTTTTCTGCAACTGTTTTAACGTCATTCCAGAGCTGTTCCTCGTCCGTTTCCGCCTTTATAACGGTGAAAACATCTGGAAACTTTGAAATTGCTGAAAGAGTAAGGTCATCCTTTAAATTAAATTCATCCTTTACCGAGCGAAGTGCCTCAACATAGCTTTTGACAACCTCTTTGTTAATGCTTATATCTTCACTTGGGCCTTCTATTGTTTGAATGAAGATTCCCACATCTACCTTTCCACGGCTGATATTGCCGGAAAGAAGACGTTTCATCCTCTCTTCAAGAAAGCCAAAAGAGCGTGGAACTTTTGCGGAAAATTCAAAATAACGGTGGTTTACAGATTTGATCTCAACTCTGACGCTTCTTCCGTTTATGATCTCCTCCGCCGCACCATATCCAGTCATACTTCTTATCATTTTGGGAAAATTCCCCTTTCGGGCAAAAATTTTTCTAATATATAATATTATACTTAATGTTCAGGCTTGTCAAGGAAG
>CAZNVF010000017.1:1431-15889 GCA_964576395.1 uncultured Oscillospiraceae bacterium | reverse complement strand
CTTAAATTATGCGGCGGAATATTTGTAGCCATACCTACAGCTATGCCAACAGAGCCGTTTACAAGAATATTTGGATACCTTGAAGGAAGCACAACAGGCTCCTTCAAACGGTCATCATAGTTCGGCATAAAGTCCACTGTTTCTTTATCTATATCAGTGAGCATTCTTGTAGCCATTTTGCTCATACGGCTTTCAGTGTAACGGTAGGCTGCAGGTGGGTCTCCATCAACTGAACCAAAGTTTCCGTGGCCATCAACAAGTGGAACCCTCATTGAAAAGTCTTGCAAGACGCACCATTGCGTCATATACTGAAGCGTCTCCGTGTGGATGATATTTACCAAGAACGGAACCAACTGTATCAGCACATTTACGGTAAGGCTTGTTTGGATCTAGTCCGTTTTCATACATTGTATAGAGTATTCTTCTATGTACCGGCTTAAGACCATCTCTTACATCTGGAAGAGCACGGGAAACTATTACTGACATTGAATAATCAAGAAATGACTTTTTCATTTCTTTTTCAATATCAACATCTATCAGTTTTGAATGGGGCATATCTTCGGTAAGATCAAGCTCGGCAAAGCCCTCATCCTCATTTAATATTTTTTCATCTTTTTCGTCCAAAACGGTTTCCTCCGTTCATTTATTTAAAAAACAAATAGCAATATTTTACATTTTTAATTTTTATACTATTAAGAACATTTTAATCCTTTTCTTTTGATTCAAGTTCGGCTATCTTTTTTTTATTTTCCTCAAATTCACGTTCTTCAGCTTCCTCTTTGGCTTCTTCAGCAGCTTCTTTCTCTGCTGCAAAGCGTTTACCCTCCTCAATATGTTCATTGCAGAAAGATATAAATTCGTCTTTATCAACGCCGGCATCGGCGATAGTATGTTTTGCAACAAAAAGCTGGTTTGCAAGGGTGAATTCAAGGTAAACAATATTCTCAGATTCCCAGCAGCGGTTAAACATATCCCATGTAAAAAACTCATCCCTTACAGAAGCCTTTTCAAGAACACCTTCTTCATATACGGCAAGCGTCAATTCATTTGTAAGATATTTACTGCTGTTATAATACTCCCTTGTGGCCTTTTCAAGTCGCTTTGGAAAATATTTGTAATATGTTCCAAGGTGATAGGCAAGGTAACCAGCCATAAGAAAAACAAGAAAATAAAAATTAAAACCGGTATAATTAAGCCATTCCCAAAAGCTTCTTCCTTTATCAATATATTCAATGAGGTCAAAATGCTGAATAGCCATTATAAGAAATGCTATAGCAATAACACCCATAATTATTGCTCCCCATTTTTTAAGCTGTTTATCCCTTTTTACTGCAGGAGCTGAGACTGTATCGTTGTATTCTCGATATTCGTCAAGTGTAAAAATATGAGTGAAACAGTATTTGGGTTCGCCATGCTCAGAAATATCAATACGTACTATTTCTGGTTTTTCTTTATTTTTACTATTGAAAAACAGGCCCATAGATTATCCTCCTTATTAAACGTCAAGGTTTTGTACATATTTTGCGTTAGTTTCTATAAATTCACGCCTCGGTTCAACTTTATCTCCCATAAGAATGGTGAAAACCTCATCTGCAGCTGCAGCGTCCTCCATATCCACACGAAGCATTATTCTGCGTTCAGGATCCATTGTCGTTTCCCAAAGCTGTTCTGGGTCCATTTCACCAAGACCCTTATAGCGCTGAACTTCACTTTTTTGACTGCCTTCCGGAAACATTTCTGCAAGAAGCATATCTCGCTCATCATCCGAATAGGCATAGCGAACTTTTTTACCTTTAGCTATCTTATAAAGCGGAGGCTGAGCTATATATATATGGCCTTCCTCAATAAGGGGACGCATATATCTAAAGAAAAAGGTCAAAAGAAGGGTTCTTATGTGTGAACCGTCAACATCAGCATCTGCCATAATTATTACCTTGCCATATCGAAGCTTGGATATATCAAGTTCTTCCCCTATACCACAGCCAAGGGCTGTTACAACAGGCGTAAGCTTATCGTTATTATAAACTTTATCTATTCTTGCCTTTTCAACGTTGAGCATTTTGCCCCAGAGAGGAAGAATTGCCTGAAAAGTACGGTCACGACCCATTTTTGCAGAGCCTCCTGCGGAGTCTCCCTCTACTATATATATTTCAGTATTTACATTATCTTTATCGGAACAGTCAGCAAGTTTGCCGGGAAGGGAAGCGCTTTCAAGCACTGATTTTCTTCTTGCTGTCTCCCTTGCTCTTCTGGCTGCCTCTCTCGCTTTTGCCGCACCAAGGGATTTTTCAAAAATAGCCTTGGCAATTGTGGGGTTTTCCTCAAAATATGTTTTGAGTTTTTCATAGAGCATGCCGTCAACAAGGGAACGTATTTCTGTATTGCCAAGTTTGGTTTTAGTCTGTCCTTCAAATTCAGCGTTTGTCAGCTTTACTGAAATAACTGCCGTAAGTCCCTCGCGAACATCTTCACCGGATAGATTCTTATCCGTGTCTTTAAGCAATTTATGTTCGCGCCCATAATCATTAAATGCTCTTGTTAAAGCATTTTTAAAGCCTGTTTCATGCGTGCCTCCGTCAATAGTATGAATATTGTTAGCAAAACTCAAAACAAGCTCATTATAACTGTCATTATACTGCATCGCGACTTCCGCTGTAGAATCACCACTCTTCGCAGTGAAATGCAGTACTTCCGGATGTATAACTTCAAGCCCTCTTTTTTTATGAATATATTCAACAAAGCTGCTTATACCGCCTTCGTAACACAGAGTCTCTGTTTTTATTTTTTCGCCGTCTTTTTCTCTTTTATCACTGAAAACTATTTTAACCCCGGCATTAAGAAAAGCCTGTTCTCTAAGTCTTATAAGAAGAGTTTCATATTCATATTCAAGGGTTTCGAATATATCTTTATCTGCTTTAAATGTAACTATAGTGCCTTTTTCAGAGGTATCTCCTATTTGCTCAAGATCTCCTTCTGGGGCTCCTCTTTTAAAACGCTGGCGATAAATATGTTTTCCGTCTTTTACTTCTACTTCAAGCCATTCGGAAAGGGCATTAACAACAGAAGCACCAACACCGTGAAGTCCACCGGAAACTTTATACCCACTTCCTCCAAATTTACCCCCGGCATGGAGAACCGTAAAAACTACAGTAACCGCTGGAATTCCAAGTTTATGATGAATTCCTACAGGGATACCGCGTCCATTATCAGAAACGCGGACTACATCTTCTTTAAGAAGGTCCACTTCAATATGCGTGCAGTAACCGGCTAGCGCTTCATCTATCGCATTATCAACTATTTCATAAACAAGATGATGAAGTCCTTTAGGTCCGGTGGAACCGATATACATACCGGGTCTTTTTCTTACTGCTTCAAGTCCTTCAAGGACTTGTATTTGATTTTCGTCGTAGGCCGGCTGATTTTGGTCTATGGCAAATGGTGTTTTTTCCACTGTTTACCTCCTAATATAAACCGATAATACGGATTTTTACTTTTTATTTTTTTAATAGAGTTTTTATATGGTGTATATTCAGATTTCACTACCTCTTTTTTTTAGTGTTGACGGTGAAAGCTGTGAAATATATATTTTTTCTTTTCTATTTTTTGAAGTTACACAAAAGCTTTTTGGAAGGTCCTCCGTAACATTTATTACTGCGCCCTCTTTTTGAGCTCGTGACAAAAATTTTCTCGTTGATTTTGCAATGGTGGTGTTATCCATATCAAAAATTCCAACTATGTCGCTTTCCCATACCGAAACATCACCACCAAGAAAAAGATACATTTTGTTCTCCTTTTATTCTTCTTTTATTTTTCCGCCCTCCATAATAAATATTTTTCCTTCAGAAAGCCCTGAAAAAAGTTCCCTGTCACAGCAGGTCAGAAAAATTTGACTTTCGCCTATACTATTTAAAATATAATCTCTTCTTATGGAATCCAGTTCACTCATAACGTCATCAAGAAGTATGAGTGGAGGTTCTCCCATAGTTTCACCAAGAAGCTTTGCCTCACCAAGTTTCAAAGAAAGAATACAGCTTCTCTGCTGCCCTTGTGAACCAAATGAATGAACAGGCATATCGTCAAGTAAAACTTCTATGTCGTCTCTATGAGGACCGGCAGAAGTTATACCATGCTCAATGTCCGAACTTCTTGAAGAAAAAAGCTTTTCATAAAATTTTTGTGCCCACTCTGCCATGCTAATAGATATATCAGCGTGCTCATTATCTTTAAGTACGCTTGCTAAATATTCAGCAGAAAATTTTTCTCTTCCTGCTGATATTCCTTCATATATCAAGGCAGCCTTTTTATTAAGTTTTTCGCAATAATTTGCTCTTGTTCTTATTATAAAAGCTCCCAACTTTGCAAGTTGTTCATCATATATATCGAGCATGTCAATAAGGCTTGAATGAAATCTCACGTCTTTTAAAACTGTATTTCTCTGTTCAAGAACTTTTTTATAATCTGACAGAACAGATATATATTTGGGATAAAGCTGACAAAGAGATGTATCAACAAGACGCCGACGTTCCTTTGGCCCGTCTCTAAACAGATTCATTTGGCTCGGTGTAAAGATAACTCCGCCGCATGTTCCGACATATTCTGCCGCGGTTTTTATATCTATTCCATTCTTTTTAAGCGATTTTAATGGAGAAAATCTTATTTCTGCATTTTGTTCTCTTTTTTCGGCAAAAAAATCCGCCTTTAAAATAGCTTTTTCTTCACCGAAACGTATAAAATCAGAATCTTTAGTTCTACGAAAACTTTTAGCTCCTGTAAATAACCAAAGTGCTTCCATAAGATTTGTTTTACCCTGTGCGTTTTCACCACATATTATATTTACTTTTTCGCCAGGAAAAACTGAAACAGATTCTATATTTCTAAAATTGGAAAGTTCCAGTTTTCTAAATATCATTCTGAAGCCACCGAATAAATTTTTCCATTAAGCTCAGCTGAATCACCGGGATATAATTTTTTGCCGCGCATGGTACAAATTTCCCCATTAACTTTTACTTTTCCGCTTTGAACAAGCTCTTTTGCCTCACCACCAGATAAAGCAGCGCCGGAAAATTTCAAAAATGAATCTAACTTTATAAACTCACTCTTTATTTTTATTTCAATAGGGTTTAAAATTTTAGGTCTTCTTACAAGGTTAAGTTTTACTTTTGCCATTCAAAATACCCCGTTATATATCTGCTTTCATTCTTACAGGAAGTACCAGGAAAAGAAAACTTTCGCCTTCCATTGGAACAATTTTTACAGGTGCAAGAGGGCTATTAATTATAATTTTTACTTTGTCGCATTCAGTTGCTCGAAGAGCCTCTGAAAGATATCTATTATTAAATCCCATTTCTATTGCTACGCCTGTCATTTCACATTCGACAACATCGTTTATTTTACCAAGAGCAGTTGAGCAGGAAATCTTTATTTCGCCGTTTTCTATATTTAACCTAATAGGACTTTTGAGTCTGTCGTTTATAAGAAGGCTCGTTCTTTCTATAGAATTTAGTAAATCACGGACTTTTACCTCCACAACAGTATTTTCAGTATTAGGAATTGAAGAGCGGAAATCTATAAAGTCCCCTTCAAGAAGTCTTGAAATAACGTCGTATCTTCCTATTCTAAAAATAATATGTTTTTGGCCAAGAGCAACGAGTATGTCTTCATCGCCAGTAAGGAGCTTAGAAACTTCAGAGAGAGATTTTCCCGGAACTATAAAATCAAGTTCATCATTATATGATACAGGTTCCTGCCTTATTGCAAGGCGGAAACCATCCACAGATACTACTGAAAGAATATTATCATTTATAATAAATTTTGACCCAGTATGGACAGGTTTAAAGTCATTTACAGCTACTGCAAAGATAGTTTGGTCTATCATACTTTTAAGAACATCGGGTTTTATAGTGAAGTTTATTTTTTCATCCACAGTTGGTATTTCGGGAAATTCCTCAGCTTCTATGCCTATTATGCTATATTCAGCCGCTCCGCCTTTTATTTTAGTTATGTTCTTTTCATCGCATTCTATTTCTATATTGTCAGACGCAAGGCGACGGACAATATCAGAAAAGAGCTTTGCATTTATGACTATTGAGCCATCTTCGTGAACATGGGCGTCAATATAGGTTTTTATACTAAGTTCCATGTTGTAACAACTTAAGGAAATAGTATTTTCTTCCGCTTTTATAAGAACACCTTCCATTGCGGGATGAGTGGTCTTGGCGGCGACTGCTCTTGTTACATTGTTAAGAGCGTCAGAAAGTTCGGAGCGGTTGCAAGAAAATCTCATAAAATATCTCCTCCAAAAAAAAAAATAAAATTATTTAGTAATAATAGTAGACGGTGTTGATTTGTTAAAAAATTAAAAAAAACTTAGAAAGACAAGCTTTTTTAGTTTTAATTTTTCAAAATATATATGTTTAAAAAATTTTGAAAAGTTAAAAGAAAGTTTTTCTATTTTTTACTGTTAAATAAAAAAAGTTAAACTGTTAAGAAGTAGTTAAATTAACATTTTTTCAACTAAAATTAACATATTGAAAAGTAGAAAACATTTTAGCTATCATGTACGTTTTTAGTTATGTCTTCGACTATCTCTTTAAAGTGCGAGTCTGTTTTCATTGTTTTTTCTACTTGGCTTATAGCATAAACGACAGTAGAATGGTCGCGGCCTCCAAATTCATCACCTATAGCAGCCATGCTCATCTGAGTTATATCCTTTATTACATACATAGCTACTTGCCGTGCTCGACTAATGTTTGCTGCACGTTTATTGCTTTTTATATCTTGCTCCGATACATTAAAGGTTCTTCCAACTTCGCCGATAATTTTGCTTATTGTAACGGGAACAGGCTGGTTATCATTCAGAATATCGCGTATGGCACTTTGTGCCATAATAATGGTTATGGGCTTGTTTTCATAAATAAGAGAGTTTGCTTTTATGTTTTTTACGGCGCCTTCAAGCTGTCTTATATTGCTTTTTAGGTTATTAGCTATGTATTCGGCAACGTCGTTAGGCATATCAAGGTGTAAAAGCTCGGCCTTTCGCTGAATTATTGCAATCCTTGTTTCAAAATCAGCGGGCTGAATGTCGGCCATAAGGCCCATTTCAAAACGTGTACGAAGTCTGTCCTCAAGAGTTTTTATTTCTTTTGGAGGACGGTCGCTGGTAAGAACTATCTGTTTGCCAGATTCATAAAGAGTGTTGAAAGTATGAAAAAATTCTTCTTGGGTAGAATCTCTTCCGGCAATAAATTGAATATCGTCCACAAGAAGGTAATCTGCCTTGCGGTATTTCTCTCTGAATTCAGGAGTGGTTTGACTTCTTATTGCGGATATAAGCTCATTAGTAAATTGTTCGCCTTTTACATAAACAACAAGGGCATCAGGCTTTCTGCTTTTTACCTCGTTCATTATTGCAAAAAGAAGATGGGTTTTTCCAAGTCCGCTGTCTCCATGAATAAAAAGAGGATTATAGTTTCTTATATCGTGAGTGGCCACAGCAAGAGCTGCCGCATGGGCAAATTTATTTGAAGAGCCCACAATGAAAGTATCAAAAGTATAATCATAATCTCCGCTGTCAAAAACAGGTATGTCTTCTTTTTGTTGTTGAGTTTTCTGTTTTTGTGAAGATGTGGAAAGGCATTCTATTTTTATTCCTACGGGAAAGCCGAGTACCTGTTCAAAACCACGGCTTAAAAGATCACTGTATTTTTCCATTACAAGATTTTGTTTAAATTCTGAATTTACACCAAGAAAAACAGTGTCGTTTTCAAGGCGGATAGGGATTATATCCCTTATCCAAAGGTTGTGGGCGACCTCAGTCATTTGCGTTTTACAATAGTCGCTTACAAGGCTGAAAATTTCTTCAAACGAGTCCATTGATACTCCTCCGTATCGAGAATCTTTTAAAATAACAAAATTACATACTATAAGATTATAACATATATTGAAAGATTTGAAAAGGTTTTCAACGGATTTTTACCATTATATTTAATATTGTATTATTAATTAACTGTTTTTGTATGTATTTCATAGAAAATAAAGTCTTTTACTATTGTTATATTATAAATAAATATTGACTTTTTTTGATTCTGGCGTTATACTCTATTTTTGCAAGGCAATTTTGAAAGGGGGGAATACGAGATGAAAAGAACCTACCAGCCTAAAAAACTTCACAGACAAAAGGTACACGGTTTTCGCAAAAGAATGTCCACAAGAAACGGACGTAAAGTTCTCGCAGCCAGAAGAGCGAAAGGCAGAAAGCAGCTTAGCTACTGAGAAGTAACTGCTGTGTGACCGCCAGTCTTTTATACTTTGCGGATTAACACAGGAGGAGAGCTCAAAAAATGAAAATGCTTTCAATTACCCGCAACAACGACTTTTTGCGATTGTACCGTAGAGGAAAAAGTTTAGCTGACCCCTACGTTATTTGTTATGTGATGCCAAATAGGCTTGGAATTATTCGGCTTGGGCTTACTACCAGCAAAAAGATTGGTGGAGCGGTTGCGCGCAACCGTGCAAGGCGGGTTTTAAGGGCGGCTTTCAGAAAAATAATGCCGAATTTAAAAAATGGTTACGATATAGTCCTTGTAGCACGTACTAAAACTACTTTTATCAAGTCTACCGCTCTGACCCCTATCTTGACCGCCCAGTTTGAGAAATTGGGCGCCTTACAGAGCATCGAAAAAGAATGAAAAAGCTGTTTCTGTTTATTATCCGGTTTTACCAGACAGCAATTTCTCCTTATAAGCCGGCTTGTTGCCGGTACTATCCCACCTGTTCTTCATACGCCTATACAGCGGTTTCCCGATTTGGAGCGTTGAGGGGCGGGTTATTGGCCTTTATGAGAATTATTCGCTGTCATCCTTTTCATAAAGGGGGTTATGACCCCGTACCGGAAAAATGGGATCTGAATTACTACAAAAAACAGATCAGCCTCCAACATCAGGAGGAAGGTAAAAAATAATGCAATTTATTATGAAAATTTTCGGTTGGCCGTTGGGCTTTATTATGCTTGGCTGCTATATGATAACCGGAAATAATTATGCTTTGGCAATAGTACTTTTTACTATTGTAACTAAACTTGTTCTTTTACCGCTTTCAATAAAACAGCAAAAAGAACAGGCAAAAATGAATCTATTCCAGCCTAAACTTGCAAATATTCAGAAAAAATATGCCAACAATAGAGAAAAATATAATGAAGAAGTGCAGAAGCTTTATTCTGAGGAAGGATATAACCCTATGTCAGGGTGCCTTCCATCACTAATTCAGTTTCCAATACTTTTTGGCGTTATCGATGTTGTATACAAACCTATATATCATATTTTAAGAGTTAGCAGTTCTGTAATAAATGAGATGATAGCAACGGCCACTTCCGCGGGCCATGAAATAACGGCGAGTTCGTATTATTCTCAAATAGAGCTTATGAAAATTGTAAAGGCAAGCCCTGAAATTTTTTCTTCTTTTGATTCTGAAATAGTTTCAAAGATCGAAAATTTCAATATGAACCTTTTTGGTCTTGACCTTTCTGTTGTTCCGGAATTCAGCTTTACTTTTAACGGCGGATTTAACTGGTATCTTCTTATTCCAATACTTTGCGGTGTGTTCCAGTTTGCTCAGACCTTTATAATGATGAAGAAAAATGGCACCCAAGAACAGGCAGGTGCGGGAATGATGAAAGGTATGATGTATATTATGCCTCTCTTTTCCGTATATATTGCCTTTATTGTTCCGTCCGGCGTTGGGTTTTATTGGGCAGTGAACGCCATAATTATGCTCCTTCAGTCTATCTTCTTAAATATTTTTTATAATCCTCAGAAGCTTGCTGAACAGGTTCAGTCAGAGATGGAAGCTCAAAAAGAAGCAAAAAGACAACAGAGAATAGAAGCAAGGGAAAGGCTTAAAGAGCTTCAAAACGGAAAAAAGGAATATTCCCAAGAAGAAAATCTCAGCAAAAAAGAACTTAACAAGCGAAAACTTGCAGAGGCTAGAAAAAGAAGTGCTGAAAAATACGGCGAAGAATATGTCGAAGTAACAGACGACGATCTTAAATAAAAGGGGGCATTTATTTGGATAAGGAAATCATCGCCACCGGTAAGACCGTTGACGAAGCAATTGAGACCGCATGTGCAAAAATAGGTGCGTCTCGCGAATATGTAGATATTGAGATTCTTGAACTTCCTAAAAAGAAACTGTTTGGTCTTAAAACTGTTCCGGCAAAAGTAAAGGTATCTCTTCAAGAAGAGTACGCAGAAAAAATTGAAACTCGGGAAAAGAGAGAGATAAATAAAAAAACTAAAGAGAAAAAAACTTTTCAGCAAAAAACCGCAAAAGAACCTCAACCGGAACAAAATAAAGAAAAGAAAACTGAAAAACCTAAGCAAAAGCCTCAACAGAAAAAAGAAAATAAAAAAGAGGCTGTAAAAGAAAAACTTCCTGAGACGGAAAAAGCTGAAGAGCCAAAAGAAGAACAGAAAGCTCTTGAACCGGAAGTGCTCGAGCTTAAAGGTTCTGCAGCGGCTTCATACATTAAAGAAATACTTGTAGCCCTTGGCCACGAGGATGCGCAGGTAAATTATTCCCAAAAGGATGGAATGATAGTTCTTCAGCTTTCAGGTGAAAATATGGGGGCCGTGGTTGGAAGAAGAGGGGACAACCTTGATGCAATGCAGTACCTTGCTTCTCTTGTTGCAAATAGGAGCGATGGAAGCTATGTGCGCATTGTTCTTGATATTGACGATTACAGAAGTAAGCGTGAAGCCAGCCTGCGCGCATATGCAAGGAAAACTGCAATTCAAGTGGCAAAGAACCAACGCTCCATCACCCTTGAGGCAATGAACCCTTATGAGAGAAGAATAGTGCACGCCACAGTTCAGAATGTTTCTGGTGCGACTAGCAGATCCATAGGAAATGAACCGAATAGGAGGGTTGTAATAAGCCCTGTGGAGGGCGGAAAAAAATTACGCGAAAGTGGCAAAGGTGACCATAAGGGAGGAAAAAATGGAAGGCAGCCGCGCCGCGAAAGCCAAAAAGTGTTTGTTTCTGAAAGCAATGAGACGCCAAAGAACGACACAAGCTCAATTTCCCTTTACGGAAAAATAGAGTTAGACTGATAAACTAAATAAGATGCCGGCACTTGATTTTAGAGCCGGCTCTTTTTATAATATAAGAGTATTTATTGCAAAATGGCAGGAATACAATTATTATTTAATACAAGAAAATTATTTTAAAATATTAATGTTTAACAGGAGGAAACTGATGAGCACCATTGCTGCCATAAGCACACCGCTTTCCGCTGCGGGGTTGGGGGTTGTTAGAATCTCTGGGGAAGAAGCAGTATCAATAGGTGAAAAAATGTTCAGGCCATTTAAAGGGGAACGAAAGCTAAGTTTACTTGATGGATATTCGTGCGCGTATGGAAGAGTGTTCGATGATGATGGGGACATTGACGACGCAGTTGCCACAGTTTTTATTGCCCCAAAAAGTTATACGGGAGAAAATACGGTGGAATTTTCCTGCCATGGAAGCCCAGCGCTCCTTAAAATGGTGCTTAGAGCGGCTCTTTCAGCCGGAGCAAACCTTGCGGGTCCGGGTGAATTTACAAAAAGGGCGTTCCTGAACGGAAAAATGAGCCTTACCCAGGCCGAAGCTGTAATGGACCTTATTTCAGCAAAATCGGCGGGAGCGGGCAAGGCGGCCCTTGCAATGCGCGACGGAGCGCTCTATAAAAAAATAAGAAAGCTGACCGAAAGTTTGACCAATCTTGAAAGCCATTTTGCCGCTTGGTCTGATTACCCTGAGGAAGATGTACCCGAACTTTCAGATGAACATATTGAATCAGTGCTCAATGAATCTCAAAAGGTGCTCAAAAGGCTTATTGATACCTATGATGCTGGTAAGATAATAAGAGAAGGGGCAGTAACGGTTATTGCTGGCAAGCCAAACGTGGGCAAATCCACTCTTATGAATCTTCTTTCCGGAAGGGAGAGGAGTATTGTTACAGAGGTAGCTGGAACCACAAGGGACATTGTAGAGGAAGCTGTGCTCGTTGGAGATATACCAATACGCCTTTTAGATACTGCCGGAATTCATAAAACAGAGGACCGGGTAGAAAAAATAGGCGTAGATATGGCCAGCACTGAAATTGACCGCTGTGATGTTGTAATAGCGGTGTTCGATTCCAGTGCACCGCTTGATTCTGACGATATGGAGCTTATTGTGAAGCTTAAAGGAAAACCTGCAGTGGTGGCAGTAATAAATAAATCTGACCTTGAAACAAAGGCCGATATAGGGCTTATAAAGAATAATTTTGAGCATTCAGTGGCAATATCGGCGGCAAATGGAAGTGGAGAAGAGGAGTTCCGCGCTATTCTTGCACAGGTACTCAAAACGGCTGACCTTGACCCAGCAGAGCCGATAATGGCGAATGAGCGCCAGCTTGACTGCGTATGCCGTGCAAAGCGCGCTATTGATGAGGCTGTTTCTACTGAAAGAATGGGAATGACGTTGGATGCTGTGGGTATTTGCATTGAGGCTGCACTGGACTGCCTTTATGAGTTGACAGGCGAAAAAGCTAGCGATGCCGTTATCGAACAGGTTTTTTCCAGATTTTGTGTAGGAAAATGATATGGAAATCAAAAATTTAAAGCTTATAGATATTCAGCCCAGCCAGTTTTATATTTTATCTGAGAGATTTGAAAAAGTGCAAAAGTAGTTTAACCTTGAGGATTTGTCAAATTTTTATCTTCTTCCAGTAATTGAGCTTGGTGGAAAAGTAGTGTTCACGGACGGCCATACAAGGGTGGTGGCGGCCACCCTGCAGACCTTAAAAAGTTCCGCTGATTTAGGATTTGGACAGGGATTTTAACAAAGAAGCATATGCTGTTTGAGTAAAAGCCCATGAGGTAAGGAAAATAACAAGCATGAATGAGCTTAAGCACAGAATAGCGTTACCGGAGGAATATGTGGTAAAATGAAACAGCTAGTGTAACGGTATGCAGGAAGCGTTTGAATATATGAAAGAGTAATTTATAAGGAACCGAGGATCATTTATGGAAGAATATTTTGCGGGGAAATATGATGTTGCGGTAGTCGGCGCAGGCCATGCTGGAGTTGAAGCGGCCCTTGCGGCGGCGCGCCTTGGAGCAAAGACCTGTATTTTTACGCTTAATCTTGATAAAATAGCGAATATGCCTTGCAACCCCTCCATTGGTGGGACGGCAAAAGGTCACCTTGTAAGGGAAATAGACGCCCTTGGAGGAGAAATGGCTAAAGCCGCAGATAAAATGATGATACAAAGCCGCATGCTGAACCTTGGCAAAGGCCCTGCAGTACATAGTCTGCGTAATCAGGAGGACAGGGCTTTTTACCATATACTTATGAAACAGACTCTTGAAAAGCAGGAAAACCTTGATATAAAACAGGCGGAGATAGTTGAAATAAGGGGCGACGGAAAAGGCGGAGTACTTGGGGTGACAACTCATTTGGGCGCTTTTTATGAGGTGCACAATGTGGTTGTCTGCACAGGAACTTATCTAAAGGGAATTATTTATGTTGGAGACCGCAAATATGAAAGCGGGCCTGACGCCAGCCAGCCAGCGAAGCCACTTTCAAAAAGCCTTGAAAAGCTGGGAGTAAAGCTGCGCCGGTTTAAAACAGGCACCCCCGCAAGGGTTGCAAGGAATAGCATTGATTACTCAAAGCTTGAAATTCAATACGGTGACGAGCACATTGTGCCTTTCAGCTTTGAAACGGAGGGAACCCTTGAAAATAAGGTGGAGTGTTACATAGGCTACACCAATGAGGCAACCCATGAAATAATAAGAAAAAATATTGACCGTTCACCGCTTTATTCCGGAAAAATAGAGGGCATAGGACCGCGCTATTGCCCGAGCATTGAGGATAAAGTTATGCGCTTCCCCGACAAGGAACGCCACCAGTTTTTTGTGGAGCCCATGGGCTTAAAAACGGAGGAGATGTATCTTTCCGGCCTTAGCAGTTCCCTTCCAGAGGATGTGCAGGTGGCAATATACCGTTCTATAAAGGGACTTGAGCACGTAAAGATAATGCGGAACGCATATGCTATAGAATATGACTGCTGCGACAGTCTTGACCTTAAACCCACCCTTGAATTTATGAAGGTAAAAGGGCTTTTTGGCGCGGGGCAGTTTAACGGTACTTCGGGTTACGAGGAAGCCGCAGCCCAGGGGTTACTTGCAGGAATAAACGCTGCAAAGCGCTCGCAGGGAAAAGAGCAGCTGGTACTCGAAAGAAGCAGTTCTTATATAGGAACACTTGTGGATGACCTTGTGACAAAGGGCGTGCTTGACCCATACAGAATGATGACCAGCCGCAGTGAATATAGGCTTGTGTTGCGCCAGGATAATGCTGATATGCGCCTTACGCCCATTGGACACGAAATCGGCCTCATAAATGAAGAGCGTTGGAAAAAATTCATTGAAAAGCG
>CAZNVF010000017.1:0-1421 GCA_964576395.1 uncultured Oscillospiraceae bacterium | reverse complement strand
GGAGAAAAAACGCCTTGAGGAGACAAGCCTTAAAATGTCTCAGGACCTTGATGCCATGCTTGTTGAGCACGGAACGGCGCCACTTACAGAGGGAGTAAAAATTTCCGAATTACTTAAAAGACCTCAGATAAGCTATGTAGATCTTGCACCGTTTGATACGGGGCGAAAGCCTTTGCCAGAGGCCGTTATTGAGCAGGTGGAGATAGAAATAAAATATGAGGGATATATCAAAAAACAACTCGCCCAAGTGGAGCAAATGCACCGCTTGGAAGGAAAGAAGATTCCAGAAGATATAGATTACAGCGCTATACATGGCCTCCGCCTTGAAGCAATAGAAAAGCTTAACAGGGTGCGCCCGTTCAATATTGGCCAGGCCAGTAGAATTTCGGGCGTAAGCCCGGCGGATATTTCCGTGCTTTTAATATATATACAAAAATAAGGAGCACCCATGGTTACTGATATCTTAAAAAGCTACCTTCCTGAGCACGCGGATATGCTCTCTGAGCAGCAGTTCGCTCAGCTTGAAAAATACGCGGACCTTTTAAAAGATTGGAACAAGAAAATGAACCTTACAGCTATAATTGATGACGGCGAAATAGCTGCAAAACATTTTCTTGACTGTCTTGCTTTTTTGCGCCGGGTTGACATAAAAGAGAGCGCAAGGGTTGCCGACGTGGGAACTGGGGCGGGTTTCCCGGGAATAGTGCTCAAAATTGCAAGGCCGGATATTGAACTCGTGCTCATAGACAGCCTCCAAAAACGTCTCAACTTTTTAAACATGGTTTTAAAAGAAATAAGTGTAAAAGCGACCCTTATCCACGCTCGTGCTGAGGACGCGGGCCACACCAATGGCCTTAGGGAAAGTTTTGATTTTGTTACGGCAAGGGCGGTGGCCAACCTTTCGGTGCTCAGCGAATACTGCCTCCCCCTTGTAAAGCAGGGTGGTGTGTTTGCGCCAATGAAGACTGGTGGAGTGGAAAAGGAACTTTGTGCGGCGCAAGGAGCTGTGTCGCTTTTAGGCGGCAAAATAAGAGATATAAAGCTTTATACCGTTCCGGTGGCTGGCGGAAGAAGCGCCATTATAATTGACAAAGTAATGCCGACGCCCACTAAATACCCGCGCCAAAGGGTCAAAATTTCAGAAAAACCTCTCAAACAATAAAGGAACGTTTAATATGGGAAGAAGCGAAAAAACCATACTTACAGTCATGTGCATGGTGTATGATGGAAACAGAAATATACTTGTGCAGGACAGGAAAAAAGAGGACTGGCCGGGGCTAACTTTTCCCGGCGGACATGCTGAACCCGGGGAATTTTTTTTCGGGCGGCTATTCGCGAAACGAAGGAGGAAACGGAGGTACAGAATTGGCAACTACTTACGGATATGTCCGCGTCAGCACGCGCGAACAGAACGAGGACAG
>CAZNVF010000016.1:0-16030 GCA_964576395.1 uncultured Oscillospiraceae bacterium | reverse complement strand
AGCTTTGACTCATGTGGAAAATTGCCTACAATGCGAAGGTTATCGCAATATTTGGCAAGATCCTTCATCATAAGTTTGCCAGCGGCACTGTTCACATTGCCGTCAGCCTCAACGTAAAAGTAATACTGCCACATAAGTTCTTTCATTGGTCGGCTACGCAGTGTCCTCATATTGAAACCGCAGCGGCCTATGATATTTATAGCCTCTGCAAGAGCTCCGGCCTCGTTGCGTACGGTAAAGACCATAAGAAACTGTCTGTCCTGTTCTTTGGCACTTCCAGGGCTTTCAACCCTTGAAAACACGGCAAAGCGGGTGGTGTTCATGCTGCTTTCGTTTATTTTGTGTTCAAGTACCTCGAGTCCATAGAGCTTTGCAGTGTCAGTGCTTGCAATGGCGGCAACAGAGAGCTCGTTTTTCTCGGCCACCTGCTGGGCGGCAATAGCGGTATTGGCTGCGCTCACGGGTTCAAAACCGTGTTTGTGTATATAGTTTGCGCATTGCTCAAGGGCTTGGGGGTGGCTTACAACAGTTTTTACATCAGAAAGTTTTGCACCGGGTACCCCGAGAAGATTGTGACGCACCTCTAAATCATATATTCCATTTATAAAAAGATTCCCCTGAAAGAGAAGGTCAATAACCTGGGAAACTTCTCCAGCATAGCTGTTTTCTATGGGAAGAACGGCACAGTTTGCGTTTCCGTCCACAACAGCCTTATAAGCGGAACGAAAATCAGGGTATGAAACCTGGTTTGCATTGGGGAAAATAGCTTTTGCGGCAATATTGGCAAAGGCTCCTTCGACCCCGCTGTAAGCAACAGTGAGACCATTTTGAAGCATTGCCTGATAATTCCTGGAGATGCTCATGTTGCTTTGCAAAAAGTTTACGTAATAGGCGCGCAGGGCCTCGTCAGAAACAAGGGCAGAATTTTTGAATATAACTTCGTTTTCACGCCCCTGGTCAAAAATAGGAAGGCCATGTTCGATTTTATATTTAGCTACCTTTGCTACTTCGGCCATACGCTGTTCAAAAAGTTTCGCCATTTTTTTATCTATAGCGTTTATATTTTTTCTGGCTTCTTCAAGTTGGTTCATTTAAAATATTCCTCCGCCAATTTTTGGAAGGCCGGAAGGGACCTTTCTATCTGCTCTGTAGAAACACAGTATGAAATTCTGACGTAACCGGTAACACCAAAATCATCGCTAGGAACAAGCAAAAGGTCGTATTTTTTGGCCCTTTCGCTGAAAGAGCCTGCGTCCGGCTCGGGTGATTTTACAAATAGATAAAATGCTCCACTGGGGCGAACAGCGGAAAATCCCATATTGGTAAGAGCGCTATAAAGAAGTTCCCTATTGCGGATATAGACCGAAAGGTCGGAAGTAAGCCCAACACAGGCAGGAAGCATGTGCTGAAAAAGTGAAGGTGCGCAGACATAACCAAGGGCGCGTCCAGAGCCGCAAACCGCGGCATAAATATCCTGCCAGCCCTCGATATCCGGCGAAACAAGAATATAACCTATGCGCTCACCAGGAAGGGATAGGGACTTGCTGTAAGAGTAACATATTATCGAGTTGGGGTAATATTTCGTGACGAATGGAATATCTACTCCGTCGTATACTATTTCTCTATAGGGCTCGTCCGAAACGAGAAAAATGCGATGGCCAAAACGTTTCTCAGCCTTCATAAGAACGCCGGCAAGGCGCTTCAAGTTTTCCTCAGTGATGACCGCGCCGGAAGGGTTGCATGGTGAATCAATGAGCACGGCAACAGTTTTTTTGCTTATTGCACTTTCAAGTCGGTTAAAATCTATCTGAAAATCATCTTCCCGGCAGGGAACGACCACAGGCTTTCCACCAGCAGTTTCAATAAAGACCGTGTATTCCGGAAAATACGGGGCAAAAATTATGACTTCATCACCGTCTTTTACAATGGAGGAAAAAGTGATGGTAAGACTGGCAGCGGCACCGCAGGTGAGATAAAGGTGCTCTGGTCCAAATGCAGTGGCAAATCGGCGGTTAAGGTTTTCGGCTATCGCGCTTCTGGCCTCTACCAAACCGGGGGCGGAAGTGTAGCCGTGTACAGCTACAGGGTCACATTCAGTAAGAAGGCGGCAAAGCTCATCTGCTACGGCTTTTGGCGGCGGAACGTTTGGGTTACCAATACTGAAATCAAATACATTTTCTGCACCCACTTCGGCCTTACGTTTGTTTCCATATTCAAAAAGCTCACGTATTACGGAACGCTTCTTACCAAGAATTTCCATTCGTTTTATATCCATATCTATCCCCTCGAAGCAAGGTTAACAGTGTTAACCCGTGTAAATATAACATTATTATACGCTTTAGGCTGAAAAAGTCAATAGTGCTGCCATGTTGCAAAGAAAAAAATAATGATATATAATAATGTAATTAATCTTCATTATATAGACATAAGATTCGAAAAGCGTTTGAACTGTAACTATTTTGTCTGCCGTTTAAATTTTGTATAAAGGGGATCGCCGCCAATGCTCTATAAATTTGCAAAATTCGGTTTTTCAATGCTTTTGGCAGCGTTTGTTTCATCATTCCTCGTTCCAGAACTTGGAATTGCGGTCGGGTGTGTTTTTGTTGTGGCTGGTTTTGTGTTTTGGGCCGCTTTAAAAAAATTTGACGCAGCAAGGCTTTGCTGTTTTGCCGCTGCCACAGGAATGATAGTAGTATCGCTGTATCTTGCAAATGAGTATTATCCGCAAAAAGCGCTAGATGGGCTTTCCGCTGAGGTCACTGGAAGAGTTACGGAGATGTCGTTTGGGCAGGGGCGGCCGTCATATACGGTGAAGACGGACTATATTTCCATAGACGGCGCACCGCAGAAGATAACTTTTAAACTTATTGACTGGAGCAAAAGCGATATAAACGTATATGACCAAATTTCTGCTACTGTTACGTTTTTTACTTTCGATGAAGAGGAGATATCAGAAGTTTTGACAAACCGTTCGGGCGGGGTGGCAGTTTATGCCTATATGGATTCCCCTCTGAAAGTAACTGGTGAATATAGAAAATTTCCCGAATATACTATCTACTCAATTAGGGAAAAACTGTCGTCGGTGATAAATAAAAATTTCAGCGGATGGAGAGCCCAGTTTACGAACAAACTTCTTTTTGGAAGCGGAAACGTTAATTCAGAAATAAAAGATGCTTTCCGTACAGCGGGAATGAGCCATATATTAGCCATTTCAGGAATGCACCTTGTTGTAATAATGGGTCTTTTGGAAAAGCTTCTGCGCTATAAAAATACAAACGGCCTACCATTATTGCCAAAAACGGCGATTCTTATGGGAGTAACAGTAATTTACATGGCTGTTGCAGGCTTAGGGATGTCAATAATGCGTGCGGGCTTTATGCTTTTGATAAGCTATTTTGCAAAGCTTCTTTGGGCGGAGTCTGCTTCAATAGATAATCTTGGTTTTTCAGTAATTGCAGTGCTTTTGATCGACCCTCTTGCGTGCTGTGATGTAGGGTTTCTCATGTCCGTTTTGAGCAGCGGTGGAATAATACTCTTTTCAGAGCGTTTATATAAATTGATGACTGGCAAGCTGAAAAAAGAGAAAGAAACCAAATTTATCCACGTTTTGGTAAGGGTGTTTGCGGTGGGCATTGTTGCATGGGCGGCAGCTTTACCAGTGGCAATTTTCGCCTTTGGCGGGGCGTCACTCATTGCTCCGTTTTCAAATATATTTTCAGGCTTTTTTTCACAGTGGGCAATAATATTCAGCTTTCTGAGTGTGTTTTTTGGACTTATTCCTTATGGATCGGTGCTTGCAATGGTATGTGCAACGGCCGCACAGCTTTTTGAGGATTTACTCCTTGAAACGGCACGGTTTTTTGGCGGCCTACCATTTGCATACGTATATACAAACGAAGAATGGATAAAGATATGGCTGATAGGTTCAGCGCTAATTTTGAGCATCCCTCTTATCAGCAAAGGGAAAACATACTATTTTAAGCACGCCGTTTTTATGTCGTCACTGGTATTCCTTTGTGGTATGCTTTGCCACAGCGTGGTCTATGCCGGAACAGTGAGCACAGAAGTGATTGCACTTGAGCAAGGAGTTGCTATTGTTGCGGAAAAAGACGGAAGTACCATTCTTATAGCAAATGGCCTGAATTATGATGACTATTACAAATTGAGAAGCGGTGGAAGGTCTATGGATTTGTTTATCAGTATGAGCGCTGATACTTCTCCAATAGAGCTGGATCTTATGAGGGAATTTTCTCCAAAGCTTGCGCTGCTTTCGGGTACAGATGCGCTTGAGCGATGCGTTGACGCGCTGCCGGTTTCTTCGGGTGAAGTTGATTTTTGGAATGGAGGCTCAGTAAAGATAATACCGGAAAGAGCGGTAGAAATTGATACCAATGGAATTCTGATTCTATACATTTTTGAAGAATGTGATATAATGGATATAGATCCGCGTTTCAGAAGTGCCGATATAGTGATTCTTGAAAATGTTTCACCAAATAAATACCCTGCGCTTCGATGCAGTTATATGGTGCTCAGAAAGCGTGAAAATGTTTTAAGCGGCGCCAATGAAGTGATAATTCTGGATGAAGGGAAACGTACCTTTATTTCCAGAGGGAAAAATATTAGGAAAGGATGGGCCGTTGGATGATTTTTAAAGATATGGAAGAAGTAAGGCGGCACATCAAAACAGGTATACCGCTGCCCTGCTATTTCATAAGCGGCTCTGATGACCATCGCATGCAGGCCGTTCTGAAAAAGCTTATAGATATAACAGTAAAAGGTGGAACCGGGTTTGACAGCCACCGCTTTTCAGGGAACGTCGGGGCGGATTCCCTTGCGGACGCAGCTTTTGAATTGACATTTGGAGGCGGGCGCCGTTGCGTCGTTGCAGAGGATGTGCCCCTCAATTCTATTGGTGATTCGGAATATAAAAAATATGAACAGCTCGTTTCTGAAGTATGTGCTATGCATGGAACGACGGTCCTTATATTTATTTTCTCACTTGTAGACGCCAAACAAAAAAAGGACGCAAAAAAACGGGACCGTTTTGCCCCTTTTAAAAATTTTATAGACAAATGCGGCGGAGGGATAATAAAATGCGACCAAGCTTCGGCGGCAGAGTTATATTCCATTATGGAGCGTACTGCAATGAAACATCATTGCCAGCTTGACAGAAGCCTTTGCAGATATATGGTAGAACGCTGCGGAAATGACAGTGCGCTTTTGATCAATGAGATCAAAAAGACCGCTGAATACCGCGGTTCAGGAATAATTACGAAGGCGGATATCGACCTTATGACATGCCCCACGCCCGACGCTAAAGTGTTTGATCTGACGGCAAAAATCGCTGCGGGGGATAGAAGCGGAGCCTTCAGTGTTCTTTCGGAGCTTCGAGAGATGGGGGAAAAACCTTCCCTTGTTTTGAGCGTTCTTTCGGGGGCGTATATAGATATATTCCGTGCAAAATCCGCAAGAAATTGCGGAAAATCAAAACAGGAAATTGTGAAAGACTGGCCAAAATCTTATGCAAGAAGGGATTTTGTTGTGGACAAGGCTATGGCGCTGCAAAGCAGATACAGCGCAGCTTCACTTCTTCAATGTATGGATATGCTCCTTTCTGCAGAGCAGAGAATGAAGAGCAGCGGTGGGGATGAAAATGTGATCCTCGATGAAACTGTAGCAAAAATTTTTACTGTGAGGTAGAGAGCTTCCCAATCATGGAACACACACAAAGCCGTATTAAAATCAACGAAACGATAATTGTTGAGGGCAAGTATGATAAAATCAGGCTTTCGTCCCTTTGCGACGCCAATATTATAGAGCTTGGCGGCTTCAGAATATATAATAATAAGGAGCGTCTTAAACTTATAAGGCGTATTGCAGAAAAGACTGGAATAATTGTTTTAACAGATTCTGATTCTGCAGGTTTTCGCCTGAGGCATTACCTTTCCTCGGCTATTCCAAAGGAAAAAATTAAAAA
The DNA here is from genome assembly GCA_964576395.1 of uncultured Oscillospiraceae bacterium. Taxonomy (GTDB): domain Bacteria; phylum Bacillota; class Clostridia; order Oscillospirales; family Ruminococcaceae; genus UMGS1668. Next base: position 10,053 of record CAZNVF010000016.1, on the reverse strand, counting down.
TGTCTATATTCCGGATATACATGGTAAAGAAAAGCGTAAGCCTCACCCTGGTAAGGAAAACCTTATAGGAGTGGAGGGAATGAGCACAGATATACTGCTCAAGGCTTTTACGACAGCAGGCGTCGCTTTTGAGGCCAAGAGCAAAGATAAACAGCCTTTTACCAAATGCTATCTCTATGAGCTTGGCTTATCCGGTGGAAAAAATTCGTCGGTTTTGAGAAGAAGGCTTTGCGAATATTTTGAGCTTCCTCAAATGCTCTCTGCCAATGCTTTGGCAGAAATACTTCCAGTGATAACCACTAAGCATGAACTGGAAGCTGTTTTAGGTAAATTTGAGCAAAAATAATCCTGTCTGAAAGGAGGGCCCTTTGAAATGCAGTTCGACAGCCTTACATTTTTATATTTCTTTCTTCCGTGGGCACTCCTTGTCTACGGACTTACGCCAAAAGCATATAAAAACTGGACGCTAACGGCTATTACTTTTTTATTTTTTGCGTTGGCGGAGCCAAAGAACTTTTTCCTTTTTATAGCTTCAGTGCTGGCTCAATTCATTTTGTCTGAAGGAATGCGAAAAGCAAAAAATAAAAAAGTAAAAAGAACAGTTTTTACAGTTGCCGTTGCCGGGAATGCCGCTGTGATGATAGTCTTTTCTGTAATGAATCAGATAACCGGCAGAATAATGCCGCTTGGGACAATGGTGACTGCTTTCACTTCCATAGGCTATTTTGTTGATGTTTATAAAGGGGAGACGGAATATATCCGCTCTTTTGCTGATTTTTCGGTTTTTATAAGTTTTTTTGGAAAGATCTACCGTGGGCCGCTTATAAGAGCGGGCCGAATAAAGAAAAGTTTAAATGCGGAAAAGTTTTCTGTTGAAACCACGGGTGAAGGGCTCTATCTTTTCATTCGCGGTCTCGCGAAATATGTTCTTTTGGCACAGCCGCTTGAAAGAATGTATGAAGCTTTAAGTGAAGCAAACCTTGACCAAATATCGGTTGTGGGGGCGTGGCTCAGTGTAATAACCCTTGGAATGATGGTTTTCCACGACCTTTCAGGATTTTGTGATATGGCAAGGGGACTGGGCTTCTGCTTTGGAATGGATCTTCCAAAGAACTTTTATTTTCCGTTTCAAAGCCCTTCTGTGACGGATTTTCTTGATAGGTTCAATATGACCGTTACAGCATTTTTCCGCCACTATGTTTATGATAATCTTCATACTGATAATGAGTCGTTTATCCAGTTTGTGGTAGATACGCTACTTATCTGTATGCTCAGCGGAGTCTGGTTTGGAATAAGAATAAACTATGTCCTTTGGGGGCTTTATATAGCTGTTTTTATAATCATTGAAAAAATGTTTTTCAAAAAGATTCTTGATAAGATTCCTAGACTTTTTGCAAGGGTTTATACATTCTGTGTAACAATGTTTTCAATGACCATTTTTTCAGTAAATGCAAATATAGGTATTGTAAACACTTTTAAGGCTATGTTTGGAATAGGAACCGAAAGCATAACCGATAGAGTGTCATATATCGTATCCGAAAATGTGCTTGTGCTCGTGGTAAGCGCATTCTTTCTTACAAGCATTTTTAGTATGCTTGTAGGGTATATAAGTAAGAAATCTAAAGGTATGTACAGTGCTTTTGCTATATTGGAAACAGCAGCGCTTCTTGTTCTTGTAACGGGTGAGCTTCTTTGATCCGCTTAAAACATAGGAAAGGAGTGGAACGGATAATTGAAGAGATCGGCAGCCTTTTTAATAATCATTATGATACTTTCGGTCACTTTTTTGACTGCACTAAATTTTGATGTTGTCTCATTTTCAGAAAGCGGGCTCAGCTTTACAGAAATATTGGAAGAAGAAATCTCACAAAACATTCCCTTTAGGGAAAAAATATCGGCTCTTATGACTGCGATCCGCTATAAGTCAGGTGTTCGGTATTTCGACGGAATATATATTGGGGATGACGGAAGCCTTCTTAGAGATATCGAAAAGCCAAATTCAAGGACCGTTTCATTAACAAAAAACTATGTTTTAAGTTTTGCCGAAGAGCATGACTGTGCGGTCTACTTTATGTTGATACCGACTGCTGCGGTCATCCGCCAGCAGGAAATTGACGTCTATGCTACGGAAAATATGTATAATCAGCGCCACCTTATCAATGAAATGTATTCGGAATTTTACGGAAGCTTGAATACAATAGATGTTTATCAGACGCTTTTTAACCACAGAAACGAATATATTTATTACCATACTGAAGATCTGCCTACGAACCTCGGCGGGTTTTATGTTTATCAGGAACTTGCTTCGAGGCTAAATCTGCACCCAAGAACTATGAGGGAATTTTCCTCCGCTTATGCGGCCCACAATTTTTATGGCTCGCTTGCGGTTGAGCAAATAGGCCCATATGCTACGCCGGACTTTATGTCCCTTTATGACTATATTGGTGAGGAAAAAAGTTTTACCGTTACCCATTATTATGAAGACGGCAACACAGATACTTTGGTTGGTCTTTATTCATATGAGGAAGATCAGTTTACAGATAAAACAGACATGGTATTTGGGGGCCTTTCCTCTATAATGGAAATAACTTCCGGTGAGGAAGCAGGAAAGGCAATACTTGTATTTGGTGACGAAACTTCAAAAAGTTGGCTGCCGTTCCTTGTAACACATTATAGCAGGGTGACTTTTGTAGATCTCAATTCAGTAGCGGAATCAGAGCTCCCAAGAATAGATGTGCACGATTACGATCAGACGCTTTTTGCTTACAGTGTAAGCACTTTTGCTTCTGGAATAGATTTCAAAAAGCTGGAGAATATTTCTTGAATGTAGTAAAAAAACAACAAAAAGGCCCGGCCATTGGCCGAGCCCTTTTAACTGTTTTAAAAGCTAAGGATTATTCCTCGCCTTTCATTTTTGCAAAGCACTCACTGCAATATACCGGACGATCCTCCCTGGGTTTGAAAGGAACTTTTGCTTCACATCCGCAGGCTGCACAGGTGGTGGTGTACATCTCTTTCTGGGGTTTGAGCTTGTTTTTGCGTGCGTCACGGCACTCTTTGCAGCGCTGGGGTTCGTTAACGAATCCGCGCTCTGCATAGAATTCCTGTTCACCAGCGGTGAAAGTAAATTCTTTGCCGCACTCTTTGCAAATTAAGGTTTTGTCTTCGTACATGTTTTTACCTCTTTTTGAAAAATGTATTTGCCCTTGGTTCACCACAACCGCTAAATGGAATAAAATAGACGTTGCCTGATTGCCACGGAGCATTCGTATATCCAGCATAAAGCCGCATACCAAAAATTAATTATCCAAATTATAAACATCTGGAGATTAGTTTTAAAGAAAAACTAACCAAGTGTTATTGTACCATATATTAAAAATAAGTCAAGCTAAATCTGCATTTCAAATTAATTTTACAGTAATATCTTTTACCCATTTTCCACTCATCATGTAGAAAAAACCAACAGTACATTTGATGAGCTCATCACAACGAAGCATAAGGTAGACAAAAGGAGGGGCCCAATGCAACACAAGGCCAGTATATGCACCAAGAGGTATGGAAAAAATCCAAAGGAAAACAACATCTATAAACATTGCAAATCTAGTATCTCCGCCGCCTCGGAATATTCCAACCACAAACTGGACCGACATTGCCTGAAGTACTATTATAGCGGCATAAGAGGCTATAAGTTCATAAGCAAGATCTTTTGTAGTTTGTGAGACATCATAAAAAGTAATGATGGGGCCGCGTATGATAAGCAGGGTCACTGCTGCAACAACCCCCATACAGGCGGCCACTAAAATAATGCTGAAAGCCTTTTTCCTAATAACCACCTTATCTTCGCCCGTTCCAACGGCATTTCCAATTATTACCGCGGTGGCATTGCCCATTCCGGATATAACGACCCAAACGCATTGCCATATTATATTTGCTATGCTGTTAGCTGAAACAAACTCCGTGCTTATGTGTCCGATTATCATTGAAAGCATACTTGTGCCTATACTCCAAATGGTCTCATTTATAATAACCGGTGCGCCGGTCTTTATGAAGGCGCCAACGTATTCTTTGACGGGAACAAAAAAGTCTGAAATGCGGTAATTGATAGTTCTTTCAAAAAACACGAGATAAATTATTAAAATAATGAATTCGACGCAGCGTGCTATTGCAGTTGCGAGCGCCGCGCCTGAAACCCCCATTTTAGGCGCTCCAAGGTTGCCAAAAATAAAAATCCAGTTAAAGAAAACATTTACTAAAAGGGAAGAGAGATAAACGACAATAGATATCTTTACAACGTGTGCGGAACGAAAGATGCATACCATTGCATTAGTTACAGCATAAATAGGGTATGCCCAACCTATTATACGAAGATAACCTGTACCCGCAGTTATTACTTCCGGATCATCGGAATACAAAGACATAACAGTTTCAGGGAAGAAAATCGCCAGAGCGGCAGCTATAATGCTTACCACAAAAGTAACTCTGAGCATTATTGTAATTATACGCTTCATAGAATAGACGTCGCCCTTGCCCCAATACTGTGAAGCGAAGACCATTGCAGCAGAAGTGACGCCAAAGGTGACTATCATCAGGATAAAAAAGAGCTGATTAGCAAGATTGGCAGAGGAGAGGGCAACCTCTCCTACTTTGCCAAGCATTATAGAGTCGGCAAGACTGACAGCAAAAGTAATAAGGTTCTGCGCCGCTATGGGCAAAGTTATTGAAAAAAGAAGCTTGTAAAAAGTTTTGTCCTTTACAATAAACGACATAAGTCCTCCCAAAAACAAAAACTATTCCCATTCTAAATAATTTTATAAACAATAGCAATAGCTGCGTCGCTTATTTTAAAAATTTATTTTTCTCTTTTTCAACGAATCTCCGAAGACTTACATTTTCTTTATATGGAACCGCTCTTTTAATCTTCTTTTTCTCTAAGTTTCCATAAAAGCCAAGGTTTACTTAAAATTGTGGCTTTTTCACGCAAAAGTATTTCTCTGCAAGGAAAGTCGCTGCACTGTCCGCAAAATTGCAGGCCTTTTTTGCTTACACAGTCAAGCGTAAAACAGTTGCCGGGTGAATGCTCCTTGCTGCAACCGGAACATTTGCCTTTGCTAAAACTGGGACAACTTCCACAGTAAAAACCGCAGGCACCTATTAAAAACTCTTTTTCCATTTCAATTAAGCCGCGTTTGTCGGAACTTTGATATTTCTGCGGCGATGTGCATTTGCTTTTATTGCCCTACGTTTTACGGCCTCTATGCTTTTTGTACAGTTTATTGCTCCCCAAATTCCAACCCAAGCGAGAATAAGTGAAACAGTACCCTGCAAAAATATCTGTGCATTTGAAATATTTCCGAGGTCGCTCATTCCAGCTGTTCCAATCAGCGCAAAAATACCTAATGCGGCCATCATTTTAAAAATAAAATTAAAAACATATGTTCTTTCCATATCATTACGTCCTTTCTTGATTTCTATGGGGATATTAAAAAACGAACATGCGTTCGCACTCCTGATTATCATTATACACAAGTTTTAAAAAAAAGCAATAGATTTTACAAAAAAATCGAACGGTTGTTCGATTTTTTGCTTTTTATGAAAGTTTTTAGAATAAACCAGTAGATCATCCCGACGAAAAGGACGAAAGAGGAAGACCTAAGGTGCATTTGAATAAAAATAGGGATTGGCCTTTCATAATCTTTTATTTTTCCTCATACATTTTCAGAAGGGAGGTGTTTACTTTTGTCGAAACTTCGGGATTTTGCGGTGAACGCCGGAATACTTACGGTTACTTCGCTTTCGCTTGGTGCAGTGGGAGTTTTATACAATGCTTGGCTGACAAGGAATCTTGGATCGGCGGGAATGGGGCTTTTTTCACTTATGATGGCGGTGTATCGTTTTGCGGTGACATTTGCATGTTCTGGTTCCGGCCTTGCGGCAACGCGGCTCGTTGCTGAGGAGACCGCCCATAAAAATGGGTTGGGAGCGGCAAAGGCAATGAAATTCACCCTTGTTTACAGTCTTATTTTCGGTGCAGGAGCCGGACTTTTGCTTTTATTAGCAAGCGACTTTGCCGCAGATGTTATGGTAGGGGACGCAAGAGCTGCTGCACCATTTAGAGTTATGGCGTTTTCGCTTCCATTTGTTGGTGTTTCTGCTACTTTCGGAGGGTATTTTACTGCTGTCACAAGGGTAGCGCCGTCCTCAGCTTCTCAAATTTTTGAACAACTTTCACAAATGGCGTTTACTATATTCGTGTTTGTGTCGCTCAAGCCGGAAGATATTGGTTTTGCCTGCGTGCTCGTGGCTGCAGGCACCACTGTTTCAGAAGCGTGCTCATTCACACTGAATTTAATTCTTTACAGGCTTGACAGAAAGCGTTACCCGTTTCTTGGCGGGGAAGGTGCAAAAACGTATGAGATGTGGAAACGACTGATTGCCATCGCAATGCCGGTAGGTGCTTCGGCGGTGCTACGTTCAGCCTTGAGCACAATAAAACATCTGCTTGTGCCGGTGTCGCTTCAAAAAAGCGGAATGGACAGTGAAACAGCCCTTTCCCAATATGGAATCATAGGCGGAATGGTACTTCCCGTACTGCTTTTTCCAAGCTCATTTTTACTTGGCTTTTCGAACCTGCTTGTGCCGGAGGTGACAACCTATAAAGAACTGGGAAGAAAGAGCCGGATAGATTTTATAATAAGCTATGTTTTTAGGGTAACGCTGATGTTTGCAACAGGAGTGGCAGCGGTTTTGATATGTTGGGCAAACGAATTTGCAATAACGCTTTATAATGAACCTGCGGCAGGATCTGCAATAACGGCTCTTGCCCCTACCGTAATGGTAATGTACCTTGACAGTGCAGTGGACGGAATTTTAAAAGGTCTTGGGGAGCAGGTTGCAGTGGTTAGGTATAACGTTTATGACGCTATAATATGTCTTGTTATGGTGCTCACTGTTGTGCCGCGCCTTGGTACGGTGGGGTACCTTGCAACCATTGCTGTAAGTGAAATATTCAATATGGCAATATCAGCTTCGCGTCTAGTTTATGTGACGGGTTTTCGGGTAAATATGGTACGTTGGGCGCTGGTACCAGCTTTCGGCGCTGCTATGAGTACGCTGTTTTCAAAAATGGTGCTCAAAATTTGCGGAATTTCCGCTTATGAGGTCTATGGAATAATTCTTGCAGTGCTTGTAATGATAATTGCATATTACGCAGTCTTAAGAATGTTTCACTGCATTACAAAAGACGATATAACCTTTGCAAAGCGCATTTTTGTAAAATAATAGAAATTATATATGTAAACCGGGCGAAGCCCGGCGTTTTTAGCCTTTATAAATAAAGGATTTACAGTCAACGCATTCCGGTTTGGTAGGGTTGTTTTCGTGGGTTCCAATTTCAACTCTATCAAGGCTGCAGCAGTTGCAGTCTTTGCAGTGGTGTACGCAGTTATTTACGCTGCATCCAATGTGTCTGTTAGCATCAATCATGATAAAATACCTCCAATTAGTTTTGCTATTATTTTTTGTCCATTTTTTAAAATTATGCACGTAGATAAAAAAACAGTTTTTCAAAAAAATTTTGTTCTATACATACTTTTTGGTACATAAACTCTACCGACGAGAAAAATTTGCGGAGGAAGGATAATTATGACAGATAGCAATGTTTACCGTGATATAGCCGCACGAACTTCCGGCGACATATATATAGGTGTTGTAGGGCCAGTCCGTACAGGCAAGAGCACATTTATAAAAAAATTTATGGAGACCCTTGTAATTCCAAATATAAAGAATGAATATAAACGGGACCGTGCCCGAGACGAATTGCCACAGTCCGCCGCAGGAAAGACAATAATGACCACAGAACCGAAATTTGTTCCGGAAGAAGCCGCAGAGATAAATCTTGACGGGGAAACCACCCTTAGGGTCAGGCTAATTGACTGTGTTGGCTATATTGTTCCTTCCTCCATAGGTTATTTTGAAAATAACGCGCCTCGAATGGTGATGACCCCATGGTATGAGGAAGAAATACCGTTTAATATGGCGGCCGAAGTAGGGACGGATAAGGTAATCACAGAGCACTCGACCATAGGCCTTGTAGTCACTTCCGACGGTTCAATAAGCGATATTCCAAGGGAAGAGTACCATGAAGCAGAGCAGCGTGTGATCAACGAGCTTAGAAAGATAGACAAACCGTTTGCAGTGCTTCTTAACTGCACAAAACCGGAATCTACAGAGGCAAAAAGTACCGCCGAGGAAATGGAGAAGGAATACGGAGTTCCCGTTATACGCATGAACTGCCTTGAACTTAGCGAAGCGGATATTAAAGAAATACTCTCGGGAGTACTCAGCTGCTTCCCAGTCAAAGAGATGGCAGTGGATATGCCACGCTGGGTGATGGATCTGGATAGAGAACACTGGCTCCGCAAAGCAGTTATGGAACCGGTGGTAAATGCAGCAAGAAATATTTCCAAAATTGCAGAAGTTCGCAAAATGATACCTTCAATAAACGAGTGCGAACACGTTCGTGACGCATATGTAAAAAATATTGACTTTGGAACGGGCCGTGCAGATATTGCGGTAATACTTAACCCGGAGCTTTTCTTTAAAATACTTAGTGAAGAGACCGGGCTTGAAATAAATGGGGAAAGCGGCCTTATGCCATGTGTAAAAGAACTTGCAGAGATCAAGAGAAAATATGACAGAATTCGCGGAGCTCTTGATCAGGTAGAAGCCGTAGGCTATGGAATTGTTATGCCCTCTATAGAAGAGCTTACGCTTGAAGAACCCGAGATTGTACGTCAGGGTGGCCGCTATGGAGTGAAACTCCGCGCCTCTGCACCGTCTATCCACATGATGCGTGCCGACATTACAACCGAGGTGGCGCCAATAGTCGGTAGTGAAAAGCAGAGCGAAGATCTTATTCGCTATCTTCTTGATGAATTTGAGGAAAATCCGGCAAAGATATGGGAGTCAAATATTTTTGGAAAGTCGCTGCATGAACTTGTAAATGAAGGGCTCCATACCAAGCTGAACCGTATGCCTCAAGAAGCACGACTGAAACTTCAGGAAACTATTAGCAGAATTATTAACGAGGGATGTTCCGGCCTTATATGCGTTATTTTATAAATATGTATCTATAAATAAAGCGGCTTTTTAGCCGCTTTATTTTATTTAATATCAGATCAGTATGGTTTATTTAAAAGACTGAAGAAATTTTTTCCATTTCCGCCGCCCTTGTTTCAGGCATTACATGGCTGTAAAGATCCATAGTCATAGAAAGGGAACGGTGCCCAAGTATAGTTTTAAGCACCTGTGGTTGCATACCGGCTTCAATGGCCCTTGTGGCAAAAGTGTGACGCAGAATATGAGGAGTTATTCGTTCGAAATTGTGTCCATCTTTCCGTATTTGTGCCACTATTTTATCAATTTCCCTTTGTACCTTATCTCGGCTAAGCGGGCCGCCTTGTTTTGTGCAGAAAAGATACCTGTCCGGCCGCTCGGCACTAAATCCCCAGTAACTGCGCTGTTTCTTTATTAGATCAAAAATATCAGAGGTAAGGGGAATATTTCTTCGTGACGAGGCAGTTTTTGGGCTATCCTCAAAATATCCGCTGCCGTCTATATATTTCAGTGTGCGCTGAATGTGAATGACGTTCTTTTCTATGTCCACATCTGAAAATTTCAAACCGCGAAGTTCACCGTTGCGAAGTCCGGTTCTAAGCATTATAGCAAAGAAGTTATAGAGATAACTCGACTGTGCGTATTTCATAAAAAGTAGCTGTTGCTCTTTGGTAAGGGCCTGCCGTGGGGTCTGTTCGTCCTGCCGCGGAAGCTCCGCTGATTTTACCGGATTTTTCTCAATTATTCCGTCGCGCAAAGCCTGCTGAAGGCAGCCGTTGATGATAACTGAGGTTATTTTAATTGTGGAGAGAGCATATCCAGCGTTGGTGAGATCATTATAAAGTTTTTGTATATCAGCTCCATGAATCTCAGATATGAACATCCAACCAAGGGACTTTTTTACAATACTTGAATAATAACTTTTATAACTATTATATG
>CAZNVF010000015.1:0-16576 GCA_964576395.1 uncultured Oscillospiraceae bacterium | reverse complement strand
CTAAACTCAATAACAAAATAAGCGCTGAAGAGAGAAACATAGCCGCCATTACCGCAAAAATAGGCCAATATTATGTTTCTAAACTTGATGCTGGCGAACTTCTTGCTGAAGACGTTATGTGTATGTACGAGGGCATTAAGACAAGCCGGGAAACCATTATTTCCACCAGAGCTGAAATAGAGAGTCTTAACAAGTCGAAGACCCCTGAAACCGGTAGCAAATTTTGCACAGGCTGCGGAGCTAAGCTTGATGCCGAAGCACGCTTCTGCACCAACTGCGGAGCGAACCAACCATAAAAAAGTGCAATAAAAAAGCGCCCTTTCGGGCGCTTTTTGCTTTATTTATTACAGTTCAATAAGCTCATAGTCCTTCGTTCCAACTCCAAGTTCCGCTGCCGCATCAATAGTGTGAACACCATTGCGGCTTTCAATCCGTTCAATAAGATGGTCGCGGCCAGGATCATCGGAAGCATAAACAAGGTCCAGGCAGGCCTTATCGACTGCTACAGGATCGAGCGATGCAAGAATGCCTATGTCTTTCATGCATGGATCCTCTGCAACAGCGCAGCAGTCGCAATCCACAGACATATTTTTCATTACATTTATATACGCAGCCCTTCCGTCAAAATACTTTACTACCGATAGCGCTGCATCCGCCATGGATTCAAGGAAAGAATCGTGGTCGGCGGTCCAAATATTTTTTGGTTCGCCAACCCCGTGGATATAGGCTTTTCCAAAAGAGGAAGCAATTCCTATGGAGAGCTGTTTCAATGCGCCGCCATAGCCACCCATTGGATGACCTTTAAAATGTGAAAGAACCAAAAGAGAATCATAATTTGCAAGGTTCTTACCAACATAGTTTTTCTTTATGCGCTTGCCCTCTGGAATGTCGAGCACCATATCCGGCCCTTCGGCATCAAGAAGGTCAACGTCGAAATAATCGCTCCAACCGTGCTCAGCGATAGTTTTTAGATGTTTCTCCGTTGTATTTCGTCCGCCGTCATATGCTGTGTTGCATTCCGTAACTGTGCCGTTTATAAAATCAATCAATTCTTTCCAAAAATCCGGACCAAGAAAGTTCTGGTTGCCCGGTTCCCCGCTGTGAAGCTTCACGGCAACCTTTCCCGGAAGGTCCGGTGCAAGGGCTGAATATATTTTCATCAGCCCCTCTGATTTTATTTCCTTTGTCATATACACTCTCGCTTTTTCCAACAACTGTCACTCACCTTTCAATGGATAGCTGCGCTTTGGGAATTAACAAAAGGAACAGCCAAACCGTTCCTTTTATTTATATACGGTAACGCTTTATTTTTCTTTGCGATTTTTGCTTCTAAAGTGTCTTTGCTGTTTACACTTTGGAAGTGCCATGTCCTTTTCCGTTTTTCGCAAATGATTAAAAGTAAAAACACTTTAGTTCCTTTAAATACAAGCTTTTCACTTTTAATTTGAATATATATTATCATTTTCTTTTTTATTTTTCAATAAAGATATGAAGATATAGTCTTTTTATTTTTACACATATGCTTATGGCAGTTTGGAAGAATATCGTCGCTATTTTAATGGGGTGGAAAAAGCAGAATGAAATTTTGTTAATAAATTAAATAGCTTCTTTCCTATCAAGTTCCCTGTAAGTTGTGATTATCACAAACACTGACGCTACAAAAGTGAGTATATCAGAAACGGGCATTGAATAAAGAACACCGTTAAGGTCAAACCAGATTGGCAGCAAAAGTGCAAAACCCACACCGAAAACAACTTCACGAAGCATTGAAAGCGCTGTGGAAGTCCATGCTTTTCCGAGGGACTGAAGATAGATAAACGTCGCTTTGTTAATGCATGCCGGAATCATCATACAGAGATAGATTCTGAAAGATTTTATCGCAAATTCAGTATAATATATGCTTTCATTTTTCGCACCAAAAATTCCGATAAGCTGCTTAGGAAGAAATTCTACTATTAAAAATGCAATAGCTCCAACGACTGCTTCTGAAATGAGCAATTTTGTGAAAAGTTCTTTTGTTCTATCCTTTCTTTCTACGCCAACATTGTAGCCAACTATAGGAATACAGCCCGCCGCCATACCTACTACTACTGAAATTACTATCTGGAAGAACTTCATAACTATGCCAATAACAGCCATGGGTATCTGAGCATATTCTTCAAGTTTAAAAATCTCATCCATAGCGCCGTATTTCCGTATCATATTATTAATAGCGGCCATAGACGCAACAAGGGATATTTGTGAAAGGAAACTGCAAATTCCAAGAGGAAGATACTTCTTCATAAGAGCAGAATGCAATGTAAAGCTTGCTCTTTCAAGTTTCACAGCTTTCATTCTGAAAAGATAGTAGACCGAGAGAGCAGCAGTCACTATTTGACCAAGCACGGTTGCAACAGCCGCACCCATCATTCCCCAGTGGAAAGCGAAAATAAATATAGGGTCAAGTACAATGTTTATCGCCGCGCCAATAATGGTTGCCACCATTGCGAAGCGAGGACTGCCATCAGAACGGATTATCGGGTTCATGGCCTGACCAAACATATAAAACGGAATGCCTATAGTGATATATGTGAAATATTCTTTTGAAAAGAGAAAAGTCTCTTCATTTACTCTTGCGCCAAACATGGTAATTATCTGCTCTTGAAAAACAAAATAGATCACAGTCAGCACTAAGCTTGATATTACAGAAAGCATAACAGCGCTGCCAATGCTGCTGGAAGCTTCCTTGTATTTATGCGAGCCAAGGCAGATGCTTACAAATGCGCAGCAACCATCACCTATCATTACAGCTATTGCAAGGGCAACCACAGTGAGCGGAAATACAACTGAATTTGCTGCGTTTCCAAATGAACCAAGATATGAAGCGTTCGCGATAAAAATTTGGTCAACTATGTTGTAAAGTGCCGCCACAAGAAGTGAAATTATGCAGGGCACAGAATATTTCATCATAAGTTTGCCGATAGGTTCCTTTTCAAGAAAATTGTTTGTCTGTTTTTCGTTCATACAATTCTAAGCCTTTCTATAAATTTCTGCAAAACAAAAAAGAGCGTAAGCCCAATAGCCCGGACTTACGCTCTTTTGCTGCTCAGCTTCTATATTATAACAATTTTGATTTAAAATTTCAAATGTATTTTTCAATAAATTTAATAACGTGTATTTTTTGTATAAAATGACCTTTGAAAGGAAAGACAAAAAAATTGTATAATATTTACAATTAATAAAATTACATTTGAAAGGAGATACACCATGAAAAGAGTTCAGTCCGCCTGCATTTGCCAAACGCTTCACTTTATGCTTAAAGATGATATTTCGCATGAAGAAGCCGTTTCTTCTGTAAATGCAGAAGTTGAAAAATATAAAGCTGACCTTGAAAAATCCGGCAGTAAATATAAAATTCTTGATGAGCACAGAGAAAGCGACGATTCTGTAATTATAAAAATCATTAAACAGTACAGTAACTGTGATGTGGGGGATTATATGGATTAACAGCAGATAAAAACAGCGTTTTGCTGCGTAAAATATCCACACCTTAGGCTGTGCCGGTAATGATAATTGTTTTGTTATTAAAACTTTATTTTATCTACTTTGCCGTCAAAAGTCTAAAAAATTTTAAGAGATTAAAAAACGCTCGAACGGTTTTTAATCTCTTTATTTATACGCGTTACGCTCTATATAGCTCATCATACAGTTGTAAAAATATACTTTAAGCGCTAAGGCGAAAAGCGCAAAAGCTACTATCAGAATAGGCTTTTTCAAAACGGCACCTGCGATAATTCCCACAAATGCGACAATATACCAAAAAATAACGGTGGAGCGGTTCTCACGCTTCCAGTTTTGCTTCCAAAAAGCAATGTACTCTTCTAGTACAAATTTGTCGCTCTTTGGCGTTTGCGGCTCTTTCGATTCAGAAGCTATTTCTCCATCAAGCAGTTCCTCCATGCTCAGGTCAAACTCTTTTGCTAAAAGTCTAAGGGTTTCCACATCAGGCATATAGTTTCCATTCTCCCAGCGGGAGACAGTCTTATTTGTGACTCCAAGCTTAGCTCCCAGAGCTTCTTGTGTAATCCCCTTTTTATGGCGAAGCTCAGCTATCAGTCTCCCCGTTTTGATTTGGTCCATAACGCATCCATCCTTCACAAAATTTATATTCTGATTATACCATAATTCCTCTTCTTTTCCTTTACCACGAAAAGCGAATGTATTGACAAAAGCCCCATTTTTTATAAACGGGGCTTTTATAATTATTCTGCTTTTTCAAATTCCGCAGAACAGTCTTCAAGAAGTTTTCTTATTTCAAGGTGCTGAGGACAGATATGTTCACATTTTCCGCATTTTATACACGATGAAGCCTTGCCATTTTTCTCCGTAAGTTTTCCATAATACCACACGCTATTCCAGTCGTTAAATTGTTTTTTCTTATTCATGCAGCCGAAAATATCCGGTATCGGTATCTGCTTTGGACATCCGTCCACACAGTAACGACATGCCGTGCAAGGAATAAGGTGTTGGTTTTTGAATATATTTTTTACCTTTTCAATGGCGGTAAATTCAGCATTGCTAAGCGGTTTAAAATCCTCCATATAGCTTACGTTGTCACAAAGCTGTTCAAGGTTGCTCATTCCGGAAATGACCATCATCACTCCATCAAAAGAAGCCGCATAGCGTATTGCAAAACTTGCCGCGCTTCCATCGCCTACCTCTTTAAGCACAGCCCTTGCATCTTCTGGAAGATTTACAAGGCTGCCGCCTTTGACAGGTTCCATTATTATGACAGGCTTTCCAAACCTGCGGCATATTTCAAGACATTTTCCACTTTCTACACTGGGGTCATCATAATCCACATAGTTGAATTGTATTTGCACAACCTCTATAGACGGAGCATCGGTGAGTATCTGTTCGAGCACCGACGCCTTATCGTGGAAGGAAATACCCACATGGCGAATCTTTCCCTCCGCCTTCAGTTCTTCAACTACAGAGTAGGCCTCACACTCCATATATTTTTTGTGGCTCACTGCATTTTGCGAATGCATAAGGTAATAATCAAAATAATCCACTCCGCAGGCCTCAAGTTGCTGTTCAAACAGAGGGCGTATCTCCTCTTTTGTTTTAAAAAACCCCGAAGTAAGTTTATTTGTGAGGGTATAGCTTTCCCTAGGATAACGACTTGAAATGCATGCTTTTACCGCCTGCTCACTTTTGCCCTTGATATAACCATGGGCTGTATCGAAATATGTAAAGCCCTTTTCCATAAGAATATCGACCATTTTTGAAGTTTGCTCAATATCCACCTCGTCACCTATCATCGGAAGGCGCATAAGGCCAAAACCAAAATTTTTCATATTGTCTCCCCTACCATTAGCGCACATTTTAATATGTTAGCAATATTTATCAATATTAAGAATACTACAACTTGTCCTATTTTTCAAGATTTTAGCAGGTACCTTTACTATTAAGCTGAAGGCGCAGTGTTTTTTGAATTATTTTTTGTTATTTTTGCAAATATAATCTTGTAAAAAATAAAAAAATTTGTATAATAATAAGAGCAATAACATTGCGTTAAATTTTTATTGGCTGGGGTGATCTAACTATGAACAAGGAGTTTATAATTGAAACTTCTGCAAGGCATATTCACATTTCTGAAAATGATTTTAAAATACTATTCGGCGAAAATGCGGCCCTCACCAAAAAGAAAGATCTTTCCCAGCCCGGGCAGTTCGCCTGTTTTGAGAAGCTTGATATAATCGGCCCCAAACGCACGCTTAAAAATGTCACTATACTTGGGCCTTACCGCGCTCAAACACAGGTGGAACTTTCTCTCACCGACGCACGCAATATAGGAATTGCCGCCCCAATACGTGAAAGCGGCGACCTTGCCGGTTCAGGCGCTTGCCGATTGGCTGGACCATATGGTGAAATTGAACTTTCTGAAGGGGTTATTGCCGCAAAGCGCCATATTCATATGTCGCCGGCGGATGCTGAAGAATTTGGCGTAAAGGATAAAGATATTGTAAATGTAAAAGTTGCTTCCCTTGAACGCGGTCTCATCTTTTCCAACGTGGTTATAAGGGTAAGTCCCAACTACGCCCTTGCAATGCATATTGACACTGACGAGGCAAATGCAGCCGGCTTAAACGGCGAAAATGGGACTATTGTAAGGCTTTAACAAAAATGCTTTTCTATTATTAAAACATCTCTTTTTATTCACCTCACAAAACGCTTGCAAAGCAAAAGGCCCCGGATACCGGAGCCCTTTGCTTTTTTATTATTGCCTATTCACATTATTTCTTTTTTGAAAGTGCTATTCCACATATAGAAACAACCGCAACAGCCGCACTCACTCCTAAATACACGGGTGCGCCTGTGTTTGGGTTCTGTTCCTTTTCGGAATTGGATGCTTCCGCTTTATCGACGCCAATTTCTATGGTAACGGAGTCTCGGTAAACCGGTTCAGCCGCAGGCGGCACTGGCATTGCCGGTGCTTCTACTGTTACACCAGCAGGAACTTCTTTTCCATTTACAGTAACAACTCCGCCTCCGTCGTTGGTAACTTTAACGCCCTCTGGCACATTGGTAAGTTCAGCGTTGCCCTGAATAATCGTAACTTCTTCATCTGGATCATTGTTAATTGCCTTTACAATGTCCACGTTTCCAACTGCATAGATATCGTTCCCAATGGTTGCGACGGCAATGTTTTCATCAGTAATATAGTCTTTTACTTCTTCCGTATCAAAAATTCCCGCATTTATAACCGGTTCTCCCCATTTTTCTTCATCTTTTAATACCAGTGGTTTCTCATTGGCCGTGTACTCCCCTCCGCTAACGATCAACTCACTTTTGTTTGTCGTAAGGCCAAACATAGCCGCGCCGTTTGTGGAAAAAGATCCACTTTCAACCGTCACATGACCATTTTCATCGCACCATATTGCATAATAATTTGTGCCGACGATTTCCACATTTTTTAAAACAACATTGGTTGCATTATAAACGTTTATTCCGCCGTTTAGTTTAATATTATCTATAATAACATTGTCTGTATCTCCTTCGTCACCTATAAATAAAGCATAGCTTCCGCCTTCCGCGTCAAAAGTTCCGTTCTGAATTGTAAAATTATTTCCCTCAAAAACAAGGGTAAAGTTTTTTGCAATAATTTTGTGCCCGTTTAAATCTAATGTTCTGTCACTTATATTGAGTACATATGTATCAAGTTCTGAATCACCATCAAAGTCTGTCTTAAACCAATTTATATCTTCGGAAAGCTTTATTACGTCTCCAGCATTAGAACCATCTACAGCATTCTTTAACTCTTCAGCTGTAGTTACAATCTTTTCTTCCGCCATTGCTGCTGTGCTCATTCCAAGCACCAAACACAACGCCAAAACCGCCGCTAAAAATTTTTTCATTAACATTTTCCTCCGTTCTCAATCAAGATCCATTATCTTTGCCATTTGGCAAAGATAATGGGACGTCCCATTTCGTTTTTTCTGTTTTTAGTATATCAAAATATGAAAATTTTTCAATAGTTTTTCAGATTTTCTGAAACATTTTCAGCTAATTATACTTGCCGCGCTTCTGCCTAAAGCGGCGGCTTATTTACCAGTTATCGTGCATGCCCACAAATTCGTCATCCCTTGGCTTTGAGCTTATACGAGTCCAACATGGGAAAAAGCCCGCTGCAACACCTGCGCTAAGCGAGACAGTGTGAGAGACTGCGCTTCCATAATAAGGCACCTTTCCTTTTTCAAGTACGGCATCCTTTAAAAGCGCCACAAGGTTCCTTGCAATGCCCTTACCCTGGTATTCCGGTGCAACACCTATACCCAATTGCCAAAGCAGGGGGCTGTCGGCACTGGCGCCCGCCATTCCTATTATTTTTCCGTTTTCTTTCGCAGCAACAGCAAGCACATCCGGTGCGTTTTTCTCAAAACCAAGCGCCTCATTAGCGCCGGGAACATCCTTATATTTTTCAAAATCCCGTTCTATCCATTCCACATCGAAAAGTGGTTCAGTTTTAGGAAGGCTTGGGTCCGGAACATAATACTGGTGCATATCGCCTATATTATAGCCATGAAGATATAGCTGTTCGCTGAGCATTACAAGCGTTTTTGGTTGGAATATCCACTCTGGGCTCTTGCCCTCAAGCATATCCCTAATGTGATCCACCATTTCTGGAATTACCGAAAATATGGCGGAGCCCCCAAAACAGCAGGCATTCATTCCCTGTTCGTGTTCTTCGTACATGATCCGCCCATCGTTTTTTGCAATCTCCGTAACTACTATCTCACCACTGTCAAAGTCACTTTCATTACAGTTAAAATCAATTGCAAGCTGTTTTTTTACTATGTTCAATATGTCACGTTTGTCCATTTTTCAAACCTCTTTTTGACAAATTTTTTATAAAACTTAAAAACTACAAACTGTTAAATAGTTTTTCAATTTCTTCTTTTTTACCTTTACAGCTTCCCTGAACAAGCTCGGGCTTTCCGCCTCCCCTGCCGCTGAAAACGGCATTAATTATTTTAGCGTATTCATTGCAGTTCCTTGTTTTTGAAGTAAACGAATACTTCCATTCGTCGTCCTTTCCGCTAAAAACAGCGGCTGTTTCAAAATTCACACCAAGGGTAAGGCAAAAGTACCGCAGCTCATCCGGTGAAAGATTGTTTTCAAAAACGCATACTTTTTTCCCTTTTCCAAGACGCTCTGCTTTTAAAGCAAAAAGCTCTTTACGAAGGGAAGATTCATAAATTTTCCTCTCCGTTATCTCTGTTTCAAGTCTTTTTACCGCGGTACATATCTCCTCCGGTTTTACCGAAAGGCTAACCGTAACCTCATTCACGTTGTGGTTTTTATTCCTGTAATCCAAAAGAGCGCGCTTTCCGCAAAGCATTGTAAGGCGGGTTCCGCCCTTATAATTCTGAAACGAAGTTATCTTTATTATTCCTATCTCGCCAGTTTTTTCAACATGAGTTCCACAGCAGGCGCAGACATCATAACCCGGGATAGTTACAATGCGCACCCTGCCCGTAAGTTCTTTTTTGCTGCGGTAGGGCAGCTTTTTTAACTCCTCTGCTGAAGGATAGCTTACCTCTATGGGCAGATTTTTATAGACTGCCTCATTCGCTTTTTCCTCGAGAAAATCTATATTTTCCTCAGTCAGCTGAACGTCAAGGTCTATTGTAGTAAAACTCAGCCCAAGGTGGAAACCCACATTGTTTGCCTCAAAATTTGAATGTGCAAGACCGGAAAAAATGTGTTCGCCGCTATGCTGCTGCATAAAATCGAAACGCCGTCCCCAATCGATACAGCCGCTCACCGTCTTTCCAATCTCTATTATATCCGGCACCAGATGTCGGATAGTTCCTTGTTTATCTACCTGCACATCAAAAACCGGTATACCGTCTATTGTACCGATATCAGAAAACTGACCGCCGCTTTCCGGAAAGAAAGCCGTTCTATTAAGCACTACCCAATACCCTTTCTCAGAAGGCAAGCATTCCTGCACTTTGGCGGTAAATGATCTTGCATAGGGCCTTTCGTCAAACATCCTTTTTGTTTTCAAAAGCAAGCACCTCCAGCATCAAACTGCTAACAGTATAACATTCTGAAATAAAAATAGCAATTGATAATCGGAAAGGATTGTGCTATTATATAAATGTATAGTTTTTAGGGGGCTGATCTTTTGTCAAAAGTTGTTCTTGTTACCGGCGGAAGCCGCGGAATTGGCCGGGCTATTTGCAAAAAATTCGCTTCCGAGGGCTATTCCGTTGCCATAAACTACGAAAAAAGTGAAAAAGAAGCAAACTGCGTTGCCAAAGAGACAGGCGGAAAAGTGTACCGAGCCGACGTTTCAGACTATGAACAGGTTTTTGCAATGGTGGATAGAATAGAATCTGAACTTGGCGAAATTGATGTCCTAATAAACAATGCCGCTATATCTGTTGTTGGGCTTTTTCAAGATATGACTGACAATGAGTGGGAACGTATCTTTGGAGTAAACGTCAAAGGTGTCTTTAACTGTTCAAAATGCGTGCTCAAAAATATGCTCAGAAAGCGAAACGGCTCTATCGTAAACATCTCTTCCATGTGGGGCATTACCGGTGGAAGTTGTGAATCACATTATTCTGCTACAAAGGCCGCTGTTATTGGTTACACCAAAGCGCTTGCAAAGGAGCTCGGCCCCTCTGGAATACGTGTAAACTGCGTTGCCCCAGGAACCGTAAACACTGAAATGAACGCCCATCTCTCTGGTGGGGACCTTGATGTTCTTTGTGAAGATACCCCTCTTTGCAAAATCGGCAGCCCGGAAGAGATTGCCGAAGCGGTTTATTTCCTTGCTTCTGAAAAAGCTTCGTTCATAACCGGCGAGATGCTAAATGTGAACGGTGGCTATATAATTTGAGCATGCTCAAATAATTTATAACTTAAAATTCTTTTGGAGGAATTTCAAAATGATAAAACTTTCTGGTACACAAAGAGAACTTATGGAGATACTTTGGGAAAACGGAGAAATGACTCTTCACGCTCTTACTAAGGCCGCTCTCGGCAATGCTGTTACCCCGAATAGGACCGACGCCATCCGTGTTGTACTCCTTCAAATGGTAACAAAAGGTGCCGTTCACGAAAACTCTGATGTTTCGCCTCATATTTATACCCCTGTTGTCAACCGTGATGAAGTCGGTTTTGAGTCTGGCTTTGTTGACGTTGCAAAGGCTGAGGGCAACGCCATTCTCACAGCCCTTTCATGTGGAATGGGGCTTCCCGGCGAAGTTTTCAGCGAGACCGAAGGCAGAAAAATTGATGAATCCAAAGGCACTTTTCAGCGCACTGTGACCGACGAAGCCCGTAGAGAGGCTATAAAAGAGGTAATGGCTCAAATTTGCCGCGAACGCGATGAGTATGAGGCTCAGAAAGCCGCAGCTAAAAAAGCTGCTGAAGAAGCAGCAAAGAAAGAGGAGGAAAAAGCAGAATGACCGAAACCGAATACAGATACGATACTCAGCTTCTTATTGAAGGCACTGATCTCGACGAGGACGAGATACACGACTATCTAATGACCCAAATTCCCGGGGACTGTCTTATTGCTGTAGGTGACGAGGAACTTATTAAGATCCATTATCATACCAACACCCCTTGGAAGGTGCTTGAATACTGCTCTACCAAAGGCGAAATTTTTGATATAGTGGTTGAGGATATGGACCGCCAGTCCAGAGGACTTAAAGGTTAAAATTTAAAAAAGGCGCCCCTCGGGTGCCTTTTTGTTGCTAGGGTAGAAAATTATGAAAGCATTGCAAGGGGTTCTTGAATAGTTCCGTCAAATTTTTCACTTGAACTTCAAAAAGATAAAAGGTTGCATTAATCATAGGTATTGATGCTTTGTTAATAACGGTTATTATGGCGGTATTAATGAATTTCTATATTACCATCTCACTATTTTCGATGTTTCTTCCGGGTTTGAAACACATTTTTTGTTTCGGTGTTTTTATTTTATCTTTTGTTGTACATATAATTTTGCATGAAATTGTTTACGGAATAGTTATGAAACATTTTGTAAGCAAACGGGTAATTACGGCTTTACATAGCTTTATACCCTTGCAAGCTATGACTTTACTTTGACAAAAACTTATATTATTATTGCGCTTGTATTTATTGTTTTTAAGGCGTAGTCCTTTCTGTTATTTGTGTGGTCGTTCCTTAAAACTAGTTTTGGGTCGCTTACTATACCCAAATAGCCAACATCTGCAGTTCGGCCGGTTATTTAAATTGTAGTGAAATTTTGGGAAATGCCAAGTATACTCATTACTAGTTTCGGAATATGTATGAAAGTTTTCTCAAAGGAATAGTCAAAACGCTGCAAAAATTCACCTCGGTAATTCAGTGAATTTTTAATAAGAAAAAGTTCGCCCCTTGGCCAAATTATAATACCGCCTTGGTTTTTCTTTAAGTTAGGGTGCGGACGCTGTTTTGTATTATCTGTTTAATATTTGCAAAAGGCCTTTCTTTGTGGTATATTATTTTTATTGACCATTCTGCCGGAGGAAAACCGCCATGAAAACGCTGATAATATACGCTTCAAAAACCGGCGCCACAAAAAAGTGCGCTGGGCTTATTGCTACGCACCTTGGAGCAGAAAACTGTGAGCTTTTTGACATTGCCTCTGGTGAAACAGAACTTTCAGGTTACGACTGCTGTGTTATAGGGTCATATATAAGAATGGGTGTTATAGATAAAAGAGCCGCTGCATTTATTAAAAAACACCAGAATGAACTTTTCAGCATGAAATTTGGGCTTTTCCTCTGTGGTTGCCTTGAGGGCAAAGTTTCTGACGCCATAGTTAAAAATTTTAATGATGATCTTCTTGAGCACGCCCTTTGCGTTGAGTTTTTCGGCGGCGAACTTCACTCGGAAAAATATAAAGGCGCTGAAAAACTCTTTGTAAAATCCATTCACAAAATTGCCGATAAAGATCCTTCTTTTAAAACTGTTGAAAAGATTCAACCTGAAAGCATAGCGGCTTTTGCCGCAGAACTTTCACAATAAAGCCGGTCATGTTTTTCTGCTTAACCGACCATTCAGCGGCTGCTGTGTAGTACGCTTTTATTGATGTTTGAACCGTAGGTCGATATGATATTTATTACAAAATATCACAGGTGAATTAAAATCACTTTTTAGCGCAAGTGGGGTTGTATCAATGGCCGATAAAAAACTTTGTAAAAGCAAAAATGTCTCTTCGGAAAAAATCATAGCAATGACTAGTTTTGCCTCCCCAAAAATAAAGCTCGCAGTACAAAGGATTATGTTTTGTGCGGAAAAACTGCCTGAAAATTGCAAAGAAGAGTCCTGCCAGATACTTGAAAGCGTGTATAAAATACTTGGCATTAACAGCAGCTTTGAAGAATATTTTAAAATTGTGAGCGGAAAATACAGGCTTGAAAATCAGCTTATAGAGGTGAACACTTTTTGCGAGGATCTTTGCGAAAAGCTTTTGCCTTTCTTGAACGACCATGGAATAGCTTTTTCATACAGTATTCCAAAAGAAAAACTTTTTGCAATGACCGACAAGGAACGTTTTCAGAATTCAATATTGCATGTAATAATAAATTCGGTAAAATATACTTTACCGGGAAATAAAATTTTCTTTCATGTTGGATCCACAAGGAGATATATAAAAATACTCATAAGAGATAGAGGAAAAGGCATGTATGAAAACGTACTCAAGCACTGCTGCGAGCCGTTTTTCTCACGCGGCGGTTCCGATTCCATGGGTCTTGGGCTTGCTCTTACAAGGTACTTTTTAAAAGAAAGCAAAGGAAAGCTCAAAATAAAGTCTGAACCTGAAGTGGGAACCACAGTTGAACTTTGTCTGCCGCTTTACAGCGGAGATAGCAAAAACGTCTGCATGAATTCTTATTCAGAAAACAATCAGAAAGCAGATATCGAACTTATCAAAATCGCATTTTTACTGATGGACTAAGCAAAAATGGCTATGCCATGGCGGGTCTTACTTCAAAATTTATTTAAAAATGATATTTGCACAAAAAATATTGACTTTTTGTGCTATTAAATCAGCAAAAAAAATATTGTACTTATTTAAAAAATATAATAAAATGGTATTTGTAAAAAATTATTTTGGGAGGTTTTCAAAATGATCAAAATTGGTATCAATGGCTTTGGCCGAATCGGACGTCTTGTTTTTCGCGCCGCTGCTGCGCAGCCCGAAAAATTTGAGATTGTTTCCATTAACGACCCGTTCATTGACCCGGACTACATGGCTTATATGGCAAAATATGACACTGCCCATGGCAAGTTCAACGGTGAACTTGCCACCAACAACGGAAAGCTTGTTGTCAACGGCCACGAAGTCAATGTCTATGGCTTTAAAAACCCAGAAGAGATCCCATGGGGTGCCGACGGCGTTGAATATGTTATTGAGGCTACCGGCGTTTTCAAAGGTGTGGAAGACTGCCAAGCTCATCTTAGAGCCGGCGCCCGCAAGGTGGTTATTACCGCCCCTTCTAAAGACGCACCTATGTTTGTAATGGGCGTAAACAACAGCACATATTCCAGCGACATGACTGTTGTTTCCAACGCTTCCTGTACTACCAACTGCCTTGCTCCTCTTGCAAAGGTCATCAATGACAACTTTGGCATAAAAAACGGCCTTATGACCACCGTTCATGCTGTTACTGCCACTCAGAAAACTGTTGACGGCCCCTCCAAGAAAGATTGGCGCGGCGGCCGTGCATCCTGTGGCAACATCATTCCCTCATCTACTGGAGCTGCAAAAGCCGTTGGCAAAGTTATTCCCGCCCTCAACGGCAAATTGACGGGAATGGCTTTCCGTGTTCCCACCATCGACGTTTCTGTAGTTGACCTTACAGTAAACCTTGAAAAACCCGCCTCTTATGACGAAATCTGTGCCGCTGTTAAAGCCTCTTCCGAGGGCGAGCTTAATGGTCTTCTTGGTTATACCGAGGACGCGGTTGTTTCCAGCGACTTTCTTGGTGATCCTCGCGGCTCTATATTTGACGCGAAAGCCGGCATTGCCCTTACCGATACCTTTGTTAAACTTGTTGCCTGGTACGATAACGAGTGGGGTTACAGCTGCAACGTGCTCAAACTTACTGAGTATATTGACAGCGTTGACAAAGCTTAAACTATTCATATAAATTTTTATGGCCGCCCTAGGACGGCCATTTTTATTTTCGTATTCAGCAAACTTTTTAGCACGTGACTTTTATGTAAAGTGTTTCTTTTTCCTTCAACTGCACAAGGCGCGGTTCCAAATTTAAGAACAAATAAAACCTATTGTTGTTATCAATAGCCCTTAATTGTTGCTGTTGGAACCTGCCGACAGCTGTGGTAAAAAGAAATAAAGCGGCCATTTTTTATAAAAACACTTTATTTTTTCTATGATATGTTTATGACGCTACACAGTTTAATATCGCATTAAATGGGCATACTTTTGGTAAAAATGTATGTTCTGATTTCATATCCATTTGGTGCGAACTGTGTAGCAACAGATCAGAGCTACGTTTTTTCAGTGCGTAGCTTTGGCTGCGCACTTTTTTATTGGAGGTGTATAAAGTGGTATTGGAACTGAAAGATATAGAAAAATCCTTTGGCGAAAAAAAGTGCTGACCGACGTGTCTTTTAAAGCCGAGGGCGGCAAAGCTTTCGGCCTTTTGGGCCGAAATGGTGCCGGTAAGACCACGTCCATACGTATTTTGATGGGTGTTTTCCCTGCGGAAGGCGGAGAAGTGCTGATCAATGGTGAACCTATCAATTATGATAAAATAAAGATAGGCTATCTTCCAGAAGAAAGGGGACTTTACCCCAAAAAGATAATAATAGACCAACTCACATATTTTGCCGAACTCAAAGGAATGAATCACAAAGACGCCGTAAAGTCTGTAGATCACTGGCTCGAACGTCTTGGCATGACAGAATATCGAAGCAAGCGGCTTGACACCCTTTCAAAAGGTAACCAGCAAAAGATACAGCTTGTCACTGCCCTTGCGCATGACCCGGATATCGTCATTTTGGATGAGCCCTTTTCCGGCCTTGACCCAGTGAATGCAATGCTTCTCAAGGACGTGGTAAAAGAGCAGATAGCGCAGGGCAAGATTGTTCTTTTTTCAAGCCACCAGATGAGCTACATTGAAGAATTTTGTGACAGCATAGCTATACTGAATTCCGGAAAAGTTGCCCTGAAGGGTGACCTTCACGATATAAAGCGCAACTATGTGCGCGACCGCCTTGTTGTAAGAACCGAATTCCCCGAAAAAATAATGACCGATTTCGGCACCTCCTGTTCGTCCATGGAAAATGGTAGCCTTATGATAAAGCTTTCTTCTGCAGATAAAAAGAAAGAGGTAATGAAGCGTCTTATAGAAAACTACGATATTGATGAAGTCAAGGTTTTTGAACCCTCGCTTAATGACATATTTGTTGAGTACGCTGGAAAGGCCGCAAAGGAGGACCTGCAATGAAACAGTTTGGTAAAATTTTTAGTTTTGAGCTCAAATATTACCTTAAAAACAAGGTCTTTGTGGGGGTAACTGTATTCCTTGTGGTACTTATAGCGGCCGTTATGTTCTTTCCACGTGTAATTGACATTTTTGAAAACGACTCCTCCGCAGATATTCCCACTGACCTTCCTGTAATGCTTGTAAAGGCGGAATCGCCGGAACAGTCAGCAATGGTAAAAGATAGCTTTGGGGCGGCTTTTGACAGCTACGAAGTCAAAATTACTGATAAGGATATTGAGTCCATCAAAAGCGATATCTCCTCCGGCGAGGTAGAATGTGCCCTTGTAATAACCGGCCCCACCTCATATACCTATTATGTAAACAACCTTTCTTTAACTGATATGAATACTGCAGTTGCAAGCGAGGTGCTTTTGAGTATTTACCGTATGAGCGCCATGGTGGCCGGCGGTATCAGCCCCGAAAATGCTACCGAGATTATGATGGCACAGATTAAAAGCAACATTGAAAACCTTGGCGTTGACCAAATGCAAAACTTTTTCTACACATATATAATGATATTCGCCCTTTATATGGTTATTTTGCTCTACGGT
>CAZNVF010000014.1:0-20025 GCA_964576395.1 uncultured Oscillospiraceae bacterium | reverse complement strand
TGTGCTGACTCTTGAACGTTATCGCGAACTTTTCGGCGTAAATAAACATCCTTTTACCGGCATTGATTACGTTGATTATTATTGTGACCTTGTCCGTGAAAGCGGCGCAGAGGTAGAAATTATCTTTGCAAACAACGCCAGGGCAATTCTCAATTATACTGACTGCGTGCTCACATGCGATATACACACCCGTGCCCGCACCAAACGTATTCTTAAAGCAGCAGGAGCAAAGATCGTCTGCGGTCTTGACGATATCATGACTTCTTCCATTTGTGGAAGCGGCTATAACGAGAAATACGGTATACTCGGCTCAAACAAATCCACTGAGGATAGGATCAAACTTTTTCCACGCGACAGCCAATACCTTGTGGATGACGTGCAGAAACGTATTCTTGAAGCTACCGGAAAACATGTTGAAGTTATGGTCTATGGCGACGGCGCTTTTAAAGATCCTCAGGGTAAGATCTGGGAGCTTGCTGACCCGGTGGTCTCTCCTTTCTATACTAAAGGTCTTGTTGGCACCCCGAACGAACTTAAACTCAAATATCTCGCAGATAACGATTTTAAAAATCTTTCCGGTGAAGAACTTAAAGAGGCAATTTCTAAGAGTATACGTGAAAAGGAGGGTAGCCTTGTGGGCAACATGGCGAGCCAAGGCACCACTCCCCGTCAGCTTACTGACCTTATCGGTTCTCTTTGTGACCTGACGTCCGGCTCCGGCGACAAAGGCACCCCTGTTGTTCTTGTGCAAGGTTATTTCGACAATTACACCACTTGACTTTTATAAAATATAAAACAATGCACCACTTTTCATTGCGGGGCACCGTTTTCAATAAATGGGCTTATTCTTGTTTAGCCTGATGAACCGCGCAGCAAGTAACTTTGCCAAATTTATATTTTCGTTCTATAATACCGATACAATAACCACTTAATATGAAAGCAGAAAAAATGATATGAATGAAAAACTTTTTGATTATATTAAAGCAAGCCCAACGCCTTACCATACCGTTGCCCATACAAAGGCTCGGCTTTTAGCTGCAAATTATACTGAACTCAGTGAGGGTGAAAAATGGAAACTTGAAAAGGGAAAAAACTATTTTGTCACAAGAAATGGTTCCTCGCTCATTGCGTTTCGAGTACCTGATGGAACTTTCCCCGGTTATATGATGACTGCCGCTCACTGTGATAGCCCAGCGTTTAAAATAAAGGAAAACGCCGAACTTTTAGACAAGTATTATGTTCGTCTTTCTACCGAACGCTATGGCGGAATGCTCTGTTCCAGCTGGTTGGACCGCCCGCTCTCCGTAGCTGGCAGAGTTACCGTCCGCATGGAAAGCGGCATTTCCGTCCGCCTTGTGGATCTAAAAAAGCCCTGTGCTATTATTCCAAACGTTGCCATTCACATGAACAGAAACGCCAATGAAAACACTTCATATAACGCTGCCGTGGATATGCTGCCCCTGTTTGGTACTAGTGAGGCTGTGGGCAGCTTTCGAACAAGAATTGCCGCTGCTGCCGGTGTAAAAGAGGAGGATATACTGACTACTGATCTTATTGTGTATAATCCGCAGGATGGTTACTGTTGGAACGGTTATATTTCCGCTCCGCGCCTTGACGACCTGCAGTGTGCCTTTGGCACCCTTGAAGCGTTCCTTTCCGCAAATAGCGGAAGCTCCGCGCCGGTCTATTGCCTTTTTGACAATGAGGAAGTAGGTAGCCAAACTAAACAAGGCGCAGCCTCCACCTTTCTTTTTGATGTACTCGAGCGCGTAGGAGAAAGCCTTGGCCTTTCCTCCAGCGAACGGAAACAGAAAATAGCAAACAGCTTCCTGCTTTCATGCGACAATGCTCACGCAGTTCATCCCAACCACCCGGAATATATGGATAAAAATCATGCCGTCTACATGAATAAGGGCGTTGTTATAAAATATAACGCCAACCAGCGATATACTTCAGACGCTGTTTCAGCCGCTATATTCCAGCTTGTGTGTGAAAAAGCTAACGTTCCTTTTCAGCGCTATGCGAACCGTGCGGACATGCTTGGCGGTTCGACCCTCGGCAATATATCAAACACACATGTTTCTTTAAATACTGTGGATATTGGACTTCCTCAGCTTGCAATGCATTCTGCGCTTGAAACCGCAGGCGGTGACGATACCGAATATTTTATCCGTGCGGTCACTCTTTTCTTTGAAAAATCTTTGAGCATGAGCTCTGACGGAGAGTATAAACTTGTATAAATTTGAGCATGCTCAAATTTATACAAGCTTCCGCTTGCTCCTGCAAGTATTTAACATTGTATAATTATGAATATGTAAAATAAGTACCGCATAGTGTGCAAAACGGCATTGAAACGACTTGCATCCTTTGCAAAAAGCAGTTTATTGACGACGGTAATACCACTTGACGCCTGGCTTTTGAAATTTTCTAAAAAATTCTTTGAAAGCGATGCCCTTAAATAATGGTTTTAGATGATAGCTGATAAATCATTTTTGCTGGTACAATTGTTTTTATGAATTACTGCTGAACTTTACCAATAAAAGCAGCATTAATGGGTATGGGTACAATATATAATAAACAAAGCCCGGCTTCACAGTCGGGAATTATAGCATGTATTGTTTAACCGTTTCAATAAAACAGCTATTTTATGCTTCTAAAACGGAAAAAACTGTTGCAACAGGCTCATAATGAAATGTTATTTCAAATTCAAGTATTTCTAATTGAATTTTTCATTGCGCTGTGATAAAGTATATAGTGATTCATGTTATGCTTTTTGAGGTGAGATATGGTTTACCCTTTTGTTATATTTGCGCTTTTATTTTCCGCTCTGACTGTATATTTTTGCGGTTTTTCAGGGCTTAATATCCTGCTTTTTGGCGTTTTATTCTTTTTGCTTTATTTTATAGCGGCTTTTTTATTGCTTTGCCTTCTTCTTGCAGTGATGGCTTCTACAGTCAACATAAGTGATACGCAAAAAGAAGATAACCGTTTTTTCAGAGCTGTGACCGCATTTACCCTTGGCTTTGTGGTAAAAATGCTTCGCGTGAAGGTAAAAGTTTCCGGCCTTGAAAATATTCCAGAGGGACGTTTTTTGCTAATTCAAAATCACCGTTCAATGTTTGATCCGCTTATAAGCCTTTGTGTATTTGATAAATATCAGCTTGGCTTTATTACAAAGCCCGAAAATATGAATATCCCAGTTATAGGTAAATTCGCACACCGTATCTGCTGCCTTCCAATTGACAGGGAAAATCCACGCAAGGCTGTAAAAACCATAAATGCGGCGGCCGATTACCTAAAAAATAACGTGTGCTCTATAGGCCTTTACCCCGAGGGCAAAAGGAACCGCAACGGCGGAGACATACTTCCGTTCCGCAATGGTTCACTCAAAATTGCCACAAAGTCTGGCGTTCCCGTGGTTGTAACGGCCATTACTGAAACAGAAAATATAAAATCAAATGCCCCCTTTAAGAAAACAGTCGTTGACATCAAAGTTTGCGGCGTTGTTCCTGCAGAGATTGTTCGCTCTTCCACAACAGCTGAACTTAGCGAAATAACGAGGAAGCTTCTCTGTGAAGGACTTGGAGTACCTTTTAAGGAGAATATTGATGAATAAATTCATTGTTAGTGTCATCTACGTTGTTATCATTGGTTTGCTCTCAAACCCTATTGGTTCGCTTATTAAAAGAGAGAAAATAGATTACAGCGGATTTCCATACGGCATACATTCTTTTGAACAAAACGGAAAACTATATGATAAAATTGGCATTCGTTACTGGAAAGATAAAGTTCCGGATATGAGCAACTTTCTTAAAAACCTTGTCAAAAAAGAGATCCGCTTAAAAAGCAGCGCGGCAGATATTCTTAGGCAAATACAGGAAACCTGTGTTGCCGAGATGATTCATTTTGTACTTATTCTTTTGTCTTTGCTCATTTTTATATATTGGAGGAGTAAATGGGCCATACTCTTTGAAGCAATATATATTTTTATTTTCAATGTGCCATTTATTCTCATTCAGCGGTATAACCGCCCCAGGCTTATAAAACTTTATCAAAAAAAATTAAACGCAGAAAGTTGAAAAAAAGAAAATATGCAGCAAAAAAATGCCAAAATAGTTGATTACAGACACCTTCGTCCAGACAACATAAATTCTGAAGAGTTCCGCCATGTTTGGCTTCTTTTGTTTTGGGTGATATTCGGAATCTTTTTTGCACTTGTTGAACGCGGCGGCGTAACCAGCAATTTTCACGTTATGTATCACCCGCTTGACGACCTTATTCCATTTTGTGAGTTTTTTATTTTTCCATATTTTTTCTGGTTTGTTTACCTTGTGGGCATGCATATTTACACTTTGCTTTTTGATGTAAATTCCTTCAAAAGGCTAATGTATTTTTTAATAATAACTTACACAATTACTATGGTTATATATTTTATCTACCCCACATGCCAAGAGCTTAGACCGCTGGAGTTTGAAAGGGATAACTTCATTACGCGGTTTATTGCTGATTTCTATAAGTTTGACACAAACACGAACGTGTGCCCATCGCTCCATGTTATAGGTTCAGTAGCTGTGTCGTTTGCTGCTTGGAACAGCAGGCATTTCAGTACCGTTTTTTGGCGTATAGTGTTTTCTGTTATAACCCTGCTCATAAGTATATCCACCGTTTTTCTAAAACAGCACTCTGTTATTGACATAGCGGCTGCGATACCTGTATGTATTATTGCCTGCATTATTTTACAATATAGGGTACCAAAACAGGAGGTAAATCCATTTTGAAAGGACTAATTTTGACCTGTAACACCGGAGGGGGCCACAATTCCACTGCTGATGCCATACGCGAACAATTCATAGCAAACGGTGATGCCTGTGATATCGCGGACGCTCTTGAGTTTGTGTCCGAAAAATTTTCCAACTTTATTTCCAATTGGCACACCCGCATTTACCGCAAAGTTCCTAAGCTTTTCAATAAGGGGTATTACTCGGTTGAAAAGATTGATTCAAAACTCAAAATTCACCCTAAATCCAGCCGGCACAGCGCATATACTAGATTTTCCGCTCTGGGCAACTTCATAAAACAAGGAAATTATGACATAATAATATGTGTTCATGCTTTTTCTGCGCTTATGGTAACTTCTCTTCGCAAAAGATGTATTCCCAACATCCGTGCCTGTTTTGTTGCAACGGATTACACCTGTAGCCCCACTGTCGCAGACAGTAACCTTGACATCTATTTTATTCCGCACAAGGATCTTATTGAGGAATTCGTTTCCTGCGGCATTTCAAGGGAAAAAATTATTCCAAGCGGCCTTCCCATTCGTTCAGATTTTTATTCCCACATTGAAAAAAACGAAGCGAAACGTCTTTTGGGCTTTCCTCTCAATATTAAAAACATCACAATAATGGGTGGCAGCATGGGCTGCGGACCAATTAAGGATATTGCAAAAGAACTTTCTCCAAGGCTCCCAAAAGAGTATATACTCACAGTTATCTGTGGAACTAACCAAAAACTTTATAAAAGCATTGAAAAATGCGAGCTTCCCAATGTGAACCTTGTGGGGTTTACAAAGGACGTGCCCCTTTTTATGGACAGTTCAGAATTTTTTATGACAAAGCCCGGTGGAATAACATCTACCGAGGGAGCGGCAAAGCATATACCTATGCTCTTTCTTGATGTTGTGGGCGGCTGTGAAGAGAAAAATATAAACTTTTTTAAAGAACATGGTTGGGCCGATGGTACTGATGACCCGAAAGAATTTATAGAAAAATGCCTTATGATTATCAAAGACCCAAAACTTATTGAAGATGTTAAAATTCGCCTTGAAGCGGAGTTTTCTCAAAATTCTGCCGAAATGATCTATTTAGAATGTAAAAGGCTATTTTGATCTTTAATCAAAATGAGAGGATATATTTATGAAGAAAAGGCTTTCAAAAGAAGAGATCATTACTATTCCTAACATGATCAGCTTTTTCCGTATTGTGCTCATTCCTGTTTTTCTTTGGCTCTATTGCGAAAAAGAACTGAAGTTTGAGGCCATTGCGGTACTTGTGATATCCGGCGCTTCTGATATTTTGGACGGAATGATTGCAAGGCGCTTCAACATGATCTCTGATTTTGGAAAACTTCTTGACCCTGTGGCAGACAAACTCACTCAAGCCGCGTTGATTTTAAGTCTTTCTGTCCGTTATCCGGAGATTTGGATCCTTTTCTTCGTTTTTGCCGCAAAGGAAATAACCATGGGTGTTATGGGACTTGTAGTTCTTGGAAAAACCGATACAATGAATTCCGCACAATGGTTTGGCAAGGCCGCAACGGCAGTATTTGAAGTGAGCATGGCAATACTTCTTCTTTTTTCAGATATAGGTAAAAACTTTGCCGATTTGCTGTTTCTTCTCTGCGGGTTTATGGTTGTGTTCTCACTTTCAAAATACCTTATTTTTTATTTCAAACTGCTTAATGAACATAAAAATAAATGACCGCCGTTTCATTTTGCGGCGGTTATTTTTTCGTGACGCATTATAAAATAACTTCTGCTGTTTGCAACACATCAAAATGCTGAATTTTACCTTGGTTCAGTCTTAACTGTAGGTCTGCCACGATCATTTTCTTTTGATAATATCATGCCCGTACAGTGGATAGCTACTATTTTATGCTTTGCTCAGAAAATGTATTGAAATACAATGAAAATGAGCGCCGCTTCTGCGGCGC
Organism: uncultured Oscillospiraceae bacterium; assembly: GCA_964576395.1. Classification (GTDB taxonomy): domain Bacteria; phylum Bacillota; class Clostridia; order Oscillospirales; family Ruminococcaceae; genus UMGS1668. Next base: position 13,317 of record CAZNVF010000014.1, on the reverse strand, counting down.
TCATTTTTGCTTTATTTAAGACATTACAGCGTTTTTAAGGTCAGGCTGAAGGCTTATAGCTGCCTGGCAGTTATTTATTATAAGCGCATCGGTTACGCCGTATTCCTCTATTACGGCAGCGGCACTATATCCGCTTTCGCGTATATCGAGCACCACTATTTGCTCATAATAATCTATCATATATGGTATGAACGCGTTGCCATAGGACTCTTTAAAAACAAGAAGAGTCTTTCCATTTTTATTCGCGGTTGTAAAAACAGTAAGCGGCTGGTCGCCACAGATAAACATTCCGGCGTAGGTTTTAGAGTTTGCATTTATTGCTTTGCCTGTGTACCAATCGCCGCCATTTTTGTATACCATTGAATACCCAGTTTGAGGGTAATGCCCCACGGTATAATCCGGATTTTCAAGCAAGCAGTCCGGGTTGCCCGCATAGCCGTAAAGGGTGCCAATAAAATCAGTTTTTATAACTGTGTCGTAGCTGTCAAGCTGATTATATTCTATGCCGTTTGCAACACAATAGGCCACCGAACCATAATATGCTCCAAGGCTTGTCCAGTGGTGGTCTGTGCGGTAAAACATATACTCTTCTGAATGTTCAGTCATAACGCCAAGGCAGTCCGCCTTTTTAATACCGCTATTCATCATCGCATAAGTACTGTCAATAAATTCTTTTGTGTTTTCATATGGGTCGGTATACCCCGCCGGGAAATTGAAAGTGCAGCTTTTGGGCACAAGCATTGCGGTAACATTTATTTCAGGGTACTTTTCTGCAAAGGCATTGACGGTTTCCGCATAGGTGCTGCTACCGCTGGTACTCGGAAGGAAATACTCAAGGCCATAGTCGCCGCAGACGAGCACCGCCCCGGCATAGTAGGCGTCTATGTTATTGTGATAGTGGCCGCTATCAGTCTCCGAAATTATTCCGGAAACATCGTCGGAAAGATCGCCACCCTTCCCCGGGGCAATATATTTCTGCCCCTCAGGAATTATTCTTTCACCACATATAGTACAAACGCCGTCGCTTCCGACTTCGTGGCCCGTTGCCGGAACAATTACCTCACCGCATACAAGGCAGACCTGCGGTTCAGTGCAGGTGGCCTGTGGACCCGGCGTATGCGCAAGTTTTGGGGCAAGCTCTATGCCACAGACCGTGCATACCTGTGGCTCTGTGCAAGTGGCTTCTGGACCTGGAATATGGCCAATAGCCTCTACAAGAACCTCTCCGCACTCAGTACAGACCTGCGGTTCGGTACATGTGGCAGCTGGCCCGGGAGTATGTTTATGGCTACATGCTGAAAGACTACCAACCAGCAAGGTTAAAACAATAAAAATGCTCAGGTACTTTTTCATATTTTCCTCCATTGTCCATCTTTATCGTGAACTTAATTATACCACTATTTTTGCTCAAAAGATATATCAGTTTGGAATAATTTAAGATATTTTAAAAATAGATCGCCATTGTATCTATATCGTTCACTTGAAAATAATTTTAGGTTTAAATTGCTTTTACATAGCAGGCTCTCCTGCATTAAAATGCAGGAGAGCCTATTTTTTCTATTTTTATCAGCAATTCTCCGTTTTTCATATTATAGATATTCCAAAATAACCAAGTGCTATGCCAACAACTGCGCTTCCTCCAAGTATGAATACCGGATGCGGGTTCCATTTCTTAATTACAAAATAAACCACTGCTGCAAGAATAAGCCCCGGTATGCTTATAAGGTCAAGGACTGCTCCAGTTGTCTGAAACAGCGTAACATTTATAAGTGAAATTTTAATAACAGAAACCAATGCTGCACAGATAAGAGCGACAGAAACAGCGCGTAAGCCATAGAAAGCTCCCTTTACATAAATATTCTCACTGAACTTTTTAAGAAACCTTGAAACTATTGTTACAATGATCAAGGATGGAAAAATAAAACCCAATGTGGCAACGATGGCTCCGAGTATCCCTTCAAAAATTGAGCCAGAAACTCCGGAAATGGTCGTGAAGCCTACATACGTCGCCATATTTATGCCTATGGGGCCTGGCGTTGATTCGGAAATAGCCACCATATCAGCAAGCTGTTGATGAGTAAACCATCCCGTACTTTCTGCCATGCTTTCAAGGAACGGCAGGGATGCCAACCCACCGCCTATAGTAAAAAGGCCAACCTTTAGAAATTCAAAGAAAAGACGAAGGTATATCATTTTGTTTTCTCTCCTTTTCCTTTAAAAATATAAACGACAATACCTGCCACGGCAGCAACAATTACATATAGTATAGGGCTTATATCAATAAATACAGAAGCCACAAATACTATCGCAAACAGCGCCAAAGTAAATTTATCTACAATGGCTTTTTTGAAAAGTTTGATAACCGCGTCAAGAATAAGTATGCATACGCCTACCCTGATACCCGCAAAAGCGTTCTGCACTACCGGAAGGTCTGAAAAGCTTTGTATAAAAGCCGCAATAGCAACAATTATAATAATCGAGGGGAAAACTACCCCCAAAGATGCTGCAATCGCGCCGGCTACGCCGTGTACTTTGTTACCAACAAACACTGCGGTATTAACCGCAATAACGCCTGGTGTACATTGGCCCACTGCATAATAATCCATAAGTTCGTTTTCAGTTGCCCAGCGCTTTTTTTCAACTACCTCTCGTTGAAGCATCGGTAACATAGCGTAACCACCGCCAAATGTAAGTCCTCCTATCCGGGCAAAGGTCAAAAACAGGTCAAAAAGTTCCTTCATTTCAAGCCAGCTCCTTAAATCCAGAGTTTTGAAGATTTAATTCCAACAAAATTTTTCCTGAAATTTTGCTATAGTTTTAATCTAATCAAAAAATACTCCATGTGTCAACCTTTTTTACCCCAATTTACGAAAAAAATATTTTACATTAAATGAATAATATATTGGCTAGATTTCATAAAATTACATTTTTTTAATCAAGCGTGTAATAAAAATGACTATACTCAAACATTAAAATTATTCATTTTTCGTCAAAATGATAAACTTTAGCGATTTTGCTCTTTAAAGTATTGCAAAAAAATAAAAAATATATTATTATAAAGTTAAAATTTTTTATCGGGTAGCTTATTTTTAAGCAAGCCAGACCTGATATTTTACATCTCTGGAGGCACCGACCATGCGAAAATATGTTCTGAAAAGAATACTTTTAATGCTCCTGCTTATTGTGGGCATGACCTTCATCGTATTCGCCAGTCTGTATGTTGCGCCGGGTGATCCCGCTGCATTAGTTGCAGGCGCAGGCGCAACTGAAGAAGATATCGAAAGGGTTAGGGAAAGTCTTGGCCTTAATGAAAGCTTCTTTATGCAGTATGCAATATACCTAAAAAAGCTGGTCACCTTGGATCTTGGCACAAGTTTTACTACAAGGCAGCCAATACTTGATGAGATACTTGTTCGTCTTCCGAACACGCTGAACCTTGCCTGCGCAGCTATGATACTGTCAGTTATCATTGGAATTCCATGCGGAATTTTTTCCGCACTTAAAAAAGATAAACTGGCTGACAATGTTCTTACAACTACAGCATTGGTCGGCATTTCTATTCCAAACTTTTGGCTTGGAACAATGCTCATTTATGTTTTTGCGGTGGTTCTAAAATGGCTACCTTCCGGTGGCATGACGCATTATTTTTGGACTCCTACAGGTTTTCGTGAGGCAATACTTCCTGCTATTGCTCTTTCTACTTCAACTATCGCAAGCTTTACTCGTATTGGCCGTTCGGCAATGCTGGACGTTCTTCAGTCAGATTACATCCGTACAGCTAAGTCAAAGGGTCTTAAAAAGACATCTATAATTCTTGTTCATGCTCTTAGGAACGCGATGATCCCGCTGCTTACCCAATTTGGCACAAGTTTTGGTGCGCTCCTTGGCGGCGCTATTATCACTGAACAGGTATTCGTCATCAACGGCATAGGTACGTATCTTATAAATAACATTAAAAGCTATAATTATCCGGCTGTTCAAAGTACGGTGCTGATCATTGCAGCAATGTTTATACTTGTAAACCTTATCGTGGATCTCGTATATTGCGTTGTTGATCCCCGTATCAAATATGAATAAGGGGTGCATATACAGTGGAAAATATCAAACGTAAGAATCCGTTTTATACAGCATTTCGCAAATTAATTAAAAATAAGCTTGCTACTGTTTGTTTTTTTATTTTGATTATTGAAATCATCCTGGTAATTCTTGCTCCTGTAATCGCCCCTTATGGCTACGAAGAGCAGGACCCTGCAAATAGGCTTCGTCCCGGCTTTTGGGCAATAAATACCAAAAGTGAAAACCCACAAGATCAATATGCTCCCGGCCACCTTCTTGGAACAGACAATTTTGGGCGTGACATTCTTTCCCGTCTTCTTTATGGCGGTCAGGTTTCGCTGATGGTGGGTTTTGTATCGACTGCTATGGGCCTTTTGGTTGGCGTTGTCTGCGGACTTCTTGCCGGCTACTATAAAAAGCTTGATAACCCAATAATGCGAGTTATGGATATACTTTTTACTTTTCCTGGAATTTTGCTTGCTATGCTTATAATCGCCATGTTTGGCGTCAGCACTTTCAATGCTATGCTTGCTATAAGCATTTGGTCAATACCCAGCTTTGCAAGAATGGTCCGTGGCAGAGTTCTTCAAATCAAGGAAGAGGATTATATTATGGCGACCCGTTCCCTTGGCGCAAGGGACGGAAGGATACTTTTTATTCATATCCTTAAAAACTGCCTTCCTACGATTATTGTAATTGCTACCATGCGTATGGCTTCATCTATCATTTCAATTTCAACTCTCAGTTATCTTGGAATGGGCGTAACTCCCCCAAGACCGGAATGGGGCGGAATGATTGCCGCCGCTAAAGAGTACATGTGGCAGAGGCCAAGCATGATAGTTATTCCCGGCCTCGCAGTTATGATAACTGTTATTTGCTTCAATATTCTTGGCGATAAGCTGAGGGATATTCTTGACCCCAGCCTACGCGATTAATTAAAGCTTGTTCTGCCTCTCGCGGCATTGCAATAAATTTTTAAAAAGGAGAAAAAACATGAAAACTTGGAAAAGACTTCTTTGCCTCATGATCGTTTGCGTTATGTGCGTAGGCGTTCTCGCTGGCTGTGGAGACGGTTCCACTGTTCCTAATTCGAGTGGCAGCGAAAACGTCTCCAATGAACAAAATTCTTCCACAAATCCCGAAGTTGGCACTATGTTTGAGATCGCTCTTACCGCGCCTTTTACCGGTTTCGATCCTCTCCGTACCAACGATAGTGCATCCACCTATGTAAATGCACAGATTTACGAGACTCTTTACCGTATTGACCCTGTGACTGGCGAGTATAATCCTTTGCTTGCCGCTGACCTTCCTGAGTTCTCTGAGGATGGCCTTACGGTCACCATCAAACTTCGTGAAGGCGTAAAGTTCCACGACGGCACCGATTTCAACTCTGAAGCTGTTAAATACACTTTTGATCTTATAAAAGATCCCGACTTTGGTTCCGCGCGTGCTTCTATTGCAGGTTCTATTGAGAGCATTGAGTGCCCTGATGAAAACACCGTTGTTTTCCACCTCAGCTATGAAGATGGCGTTATTCTTGCAAAACTTGCGCACACCAACTCCGCGATTGTTTCACCTACTGCTCAGCAGAATCAGGATCTTATGATTGCTCCCTGTGGCACCGGCCCTTACAAATTTGTAAGTTCTGTATCCGGTTCCAATGTAGTTCTTACAGCTAACGAAGACTACTGGGGTGGCGCTCCTACCATTAAAGATGTCACCATGACTATCATCAGTGAAGAATCCACCGCTATTGCACGTATGGAGACTGGCGAGGCCGATTTCATGCCCAACATCAGTGTTGAACAGCTTTCTCGTGTAGAGTCCATGCAAGGCGTTGTTGTTGAAACTTCTGACGCCGCGCAGATCTATTATATGATTCTTCGTCCCACCTCTTATGTCAACCCCGTTATGGCTGAGCCAGAGTTCCGTAAAGCTTTAGCAATGGCTATTGATAAAGAGGGCTATGTTGAATATATGATGGAGGGCTATGCAGATGTTGCGAACTCTGTTCTTGGTCCTAAAATTTTTGGTTACTCCGAAGATTGCGAAGAGGCCAATATAGCTTATGATCCCGAAGGTGCAAAAGCTATTCTTGACGCTCATCCGGGCTGGGCTGATGAAGAAATCCTCTTCCTTGTACCATCCACTTCCGGTTACCAGAAGATGGGTGAGTATTTCCAGGCCAACTTGATTGCTGCCGGCTTCAATATAAAATTTGAAAGCATCGACTGGTCTGCATGGCTCACTGAGTCCAAGTCTGAAAACCGTTTTGATATCACTCTTGCGGCATGGTCCAACGTAACGCGTGACGGCACCGAGCTTATGGAGCCTAACTTCCACTCTGTTACTGGTGCTCAGCGTATTCTTCTTCCCGCTGAAGACGCTGCTCTGCTTGATGGATATATTGACGCCAGCAAGACTACTTCCGTTACTGAAGATCGTATTACAAACCTTCAGGCCTGCAATGCTTTGCTTCAGGAAAACGCTTATGTTCAGCCTATCTATAACGGCATCAACATCTATTGCTACAACACCAACTATACTGGCATCACCAGAGATGCTGGCGGTACGTTCTATGTTGTAGACTTCGGTTATGCTGAATAATTATTAAAAATCTCTCGGTTATTGAACCGACTTTAGAACACACAATAACGTGTGTTCTAAGCTGTGGTTTTCTCTAAAAGGCGAGAAGGCTTCAGCTTAGAACACACCCATATTTCAGGAGGACGTTTCTATGGGGAAAAAAGTGCTTGAAGTGAAGGATCTTGTAACGACCTTCCGAATTGAAAAAAAAGAATATGAGGTCCTGCGGGGCGTTTCATTTGATATTAATGAGAATGAAACCCTATGCATGGTTGGCGAATCCGGCTGCGGTAAGAGTGTCACCACACTTTCTGTAATGGGGCTTTTGCCAAACAACGGCCGGATAGTTTCCGGCAGTATAAAGCTTAACGGTGAAGAACTTACCACAAAGTCTGACAGGGAAATGAATGCCTTCCGTGGAAAACAGATGGGTATGATCTTCCAGGAGCCTATGACCGCTCTTAACCCTCTTCTTACCATTGGCCGCCAGATGACCGAGGGGCTTATGCTGCATAGGGGAATGAGCAAAAAAGAAGCTTATGATACAGCTGTAGGCTACCTTGAAAAGGTTGGAATTGCAAATCCTGAAGAACGCCTTAAACAGTATCCGTTCCAGCTTTCCGGTGGTCTTCGCCAACGTATTATGATAGCTATGGTCATGTCTGTTCAGCCAAGTCTTCTTATTGCCGACGAACCTACAACGGCCCTTGACGTTACTATACAAAAGCAAGTCCTTGTTCTTCTCAACAAACTTAAAAAGGATGTTTCTACAGGCGTTCTTTTTATAACTCATGACCTTTCCGTAGTTGCTGAGATTGCTGACCGCGTAATAGTTCTCTATTCCGGCCGCAAGGTCGAGGAGGGCACCATTGAGATGATTTTTGCGAACCCCCAACACCCTTATACTATAGGTCTTATGAACGCTGTTCCTAACGTTGACCTTGATGATTTTGACATTAAACCCATTCCCGGTACATTCCCAAATATCACTGAAGAAATCGGCGGCTGCCGTTTCCACCCGCGCTGCCCCTATGCGACTGAACGCTGCCGCAGAGAGGTTCCGCAGGAGCTTGAGACTGAGCCCGGCCACTTTGTATATTGTCACAAAGTTGAGGAGGAGCGCAAATGAGTAACGACAAAAAAGTTATTCTTGAGTTAAAAAAGCTGAAAAAATATTTTCCCGTTCACAGAGGCCTTTACATAAAAGCTCTTGAGGATGTTTCTCTTTCCATAAGCGAGGGCGAAAAATTTGGCGTTGTTGGCGAGTCCGGCTGTGGAAAATCCACCCTTGGGCGTGTAATTCTTCAACTTTACCCTCAAACTAGCGGTGCAAGCATTTATTATGGACGCACTTTGGATGAGATGTCTCCCAAATATCTTGCAAAAGAAGTTGCTAAACTTCCTGAATACCAGAAGAAAGCCACTCAATATTATCAAAAGTCGCTTGAGGTTGACAAAAAAGCAGGGGCGCTTCGTAACGAGCTTGACTCTCTTTCCGCCCTTGGAACTGATAAAGAGGTGAAAAAGGACGCCAAACTTTCAAAAAAGCTCAGCGGCCTTGAATTCCGTTCAAAAGAGTTGCGTAAGGACGCTTCACGTCAACTACGTGAAGGTTCACGTACTGTTGGCTCACTAATACTTTGTAAAGACCTTCCCGCTGTGCAGGACCTTTTTGATAAGGCCCAGAAAGAAACAGCTGCTTCTGCAGCGGCCATACACAAATTCCGTGAGCTTGAACGCCAATATGAGGAATCCCGCGTAAGCGGCAGCCCCAATGAAAATGTAAAAAAAGAGATGGATGAAATACAGCTTCAGATTGACGAGCACATTGCTGCAGCCAAAGGTTACCGTCAAGAGGCTTGGGATAGCTATAGGGGCAAAGATATACTTCCTATTACTGAGCGTTGCCTTGACCCTGAATATCAGAAAAAACTTGACGGAAATTACGAAACCGGCATCAATCTTGGCAAGCTGACTAAAGGCGAAATGCGTGAGCTTCGCCGCGAAATGCAGATGATCTTCCAAGACCCTGCAGCAAGTCTTGACCCACGCCAATCTGTGGGCAAATCTATTGAAGAAGTTTACAAAATAAACACTGACTATTCCCCTCAGCTCCGCAAAGAAAAGACTATGGAACTTCTTGAAAAAGTAGGCCTTAAGCGTGAGCATTATTACTCATACCCACATGCTCTTTCCGGTGGTCAGAAGCAACGCGTCGGTATTGCTCGTGCCATCGCTTTGGACACCCGTTTTATAGTGTTGGATGAATCTGTTTCCGCCCTTGATGTTTCGGTCCAGGCACAGATACTCCAGCTTCTCAACGAAATCAGCGCTGAAAAGCAGCTCACCTATTTCTTTATTACCCACGATCTTGGTGTTGTGAAACATTTTTGCGACCGTGTGCTTGTTATGTATCTTGGAAGTGTTTGCGAGCTTGCAGATAGCCACGACCTTTTTCATAATCCTCTGCACCCATATACTGACTCTTTGCTTGCTTCTGTTCCACGTCTTACGCTCAACCAGGAACACTCCACTGAGTCTGTACTTGAAGGTGACGTTCCCAGCGCTATGCATCCTCCAAAAGGCTGCCCGTTCCATACCAGATGTTCCAAATGTATGGATATCTGTAAGGAGAAAAAACCAGCCATTATTGAACGCGAGCCTGGCCATTTTGTAGCGTGCCATCTTTACAGCCAAAATTAAGGAGAGAGAATAATGGAAACACCTTTCAATCCAACCTTTCAGCGTTACCCATCCCAGCGCTACCCAATATATGCAAGGGGAGGAATGGTCAATGCTTCCAGCCCTCAAGCTGCCGCTGCTGGCCTTGAGGTACTAAAAAAAGGCGGCAACGCAATGGACGCTGCCGTCGCTACTGCTTCAGCTCTCACTGTGGTTGAGCCCACTGCTAATGGAATCGGTTCTGACGCCTTTGCTCTTGTTTGGTCCGCTAAAGATCAAAAACTTTACGGCTTAAATTCCAGCGGTCCTGCTCCAATGGCTGCCTCTGTTGAAGCTGTTCTTGGTGATAAAAGAGATAATGACGGTAAAATGCCCACTTACGGCTGGATCCCGGTGACTGTACCCGGAGCGCCAAAAGCTTGGGCGGAACTCAATAAACATTTTGGCAGGCTCTCCCTTGCAGAAGACATGGCCCCTGCTGTGCGTTATGCGCGTGAAGGCTACCCCTGCTCCCCCAATCTTGCATTGATGTGGAAGCGTGCTTATAATGTATACAAGCAGAGATGCACTACTGCGGAATTTGCCGAATGGTATAGGACTTTTGTTCCTGAAAATCGCCCCTATGAGGCTGGCGACATTATAAAACTGCCCAACCATGCAAATACCCTTGAATCCATTGGTGCAACCAATGCTGAATCATTTTACACTGGCGAGATTGCAAAAAAGATCGATGAAGACAGCCGCAAATTTGGAGGTTACCTTCGCTACGAGGATCTTGCTGCATACAAAGCGAAGTGGGTTGAGCCCATCCGCGTAAATTACCGCGGATATGAGGTGTGCGAGATCCCGCCAAACGGTCAAGGTATAGTGGCTCTTATGGCTCTCAATATTCTTAAAGAGTTTGAATTTAAAGAAAAAGATTCTGTTGAAACTTATCACCACCAACTTGAAGCAATAAAAATCGCTTTTGCTGACGCTTTCCACTATGTTACCGACCCTGACCATATGGATATAGATTATAATTCCCTGCTTGACCCTGCTTATGGCGCTGAACGTGCCAAAGAGATAGGAAATGAGGCAAAGGTATATTCTCACTCTGCTCCTCCAAAGAGCGGTACAGTCTATTTTTGTTGCGCAGACGGCGAGGGCAATATGGTTTCTTATATACAGTCTAACTATATGGGATTTGGTTCTGGTATTGTAGTCGATGGCACCGGAGTTTCACTTCAAAACCGTGGTTGCGACTTTTCCCTTAATTACTCCGATGCAAATTGCTTAAAACCGGGCAAACGCTCTTACCACACCATTATCCCCGGGTTCCTCCTTAAAGATGGCAAAGCCGTTGGTCCTTTTGGGGTCATGGGGGGCTATATGCAGCCCCAAGGCCACCTTCAGGTGGTTATGAACTATGTTGATTTTCACCTTGACCCTCAACAGGCTCTTGATGCTCCTCGTTGGCAATGGATGCGCGATAATTCTGTTACTGTTGAGACTCGTTTCAATTCTGAGATAGCCCGCCTTCTTCAGCAAAAAGGCCATAATGTTCGCGTGGATCTTTCTACCCCCAGTTTTGGCCGCGGCCAAATGATTGTCCGCCTTGAAAACGGCGTTCTTGTTGGCGGAACGGAGTCACGCACTGACAGCAACATCGCGTGTTATTAATTTTATTTGAATATAAAACAAAAGGAGATCGCGATGTCAGAACCATATTACAAGCCTTGCAGAGAGCTTGATATCTGCAATGAGCTGATTGAAAAATATTTTAATACACAGCAATATGAGAAGTGCTTTGAAGGGCATCTGGCTCTTGCCGAGTGTCAAATCGGATATTTCTATTATGACGGTCTCGGCACCCCGAAAGACCTTGCCAAAGCGGTATATTGGACACGCAGAGCCGCCGATCATGGCGACCGTGACGGACAATACAATCTTGCTTGGTTCTATGAGAATGCCATTGGCGTAGAGCGTGATATGGAGCAAGCTATTTTTTGGTATCGAAAGGCTGCTCTACAGGATGACGACCTTGCAATAGCAAAATGCAAGGAGCTTGGTGTTGATCTGAACGGCTCCGATGATTGACTGTGAGATCATCCGCAAAGAGCTTCAATGTAGAATATACCCGCTTGGCTATGAAAAGCATTGCTGACAGTGAAAAACGCCTTGCGAACATGGAGCAGAAGCCTACAGACTTGTACGCCCTGCTTGCCACCCTGCGGGAGATGACCGACATCATGGAAGCTGTGCAAACAAAGCACAATGACTCCACCAAAGTTGTCAGGCTCACCGCCTGATAACAAAGAAGTGGCGCAGTCCTGAAAGGAACTGCGCCACTTCTTTCATAAAATACTTCCTTTGACCACACGGGGAAAGCTGCACCGTTTTTTTATTACCGTATTTTACGGCTGGTAAACCTGATAGAACTTCAACATAAATATAAGGGCAAAAACAAGAAACAAAATTCCTGAAAACAGAATAAAGTTTACGCCTTTTATTTTTGAATTCTTTTTTCGTTCCAAATAGTCATAATATTTTTCCGGCATGTAATGAGCGCTTAGAAACGGGATAAGCTTCCTTACCGCTATTTTCATAATGTACCCTATTCCATCGAAAGCGCCAGCATTGGCAATAAGAACAAGCAGATACGCCATTACAAGTATAACGCCCGGAATTGTAAACGCATCGCAAAGTATGCGGTAACGCTCAAAAACCTCCGTCGCCGAGTTATAGTCATACTGTATTATAACAATATATGACACAAGCCCGCCTGGAACTATACATGCGGCGTATTTTAATATTGTGTTCTTTAACTTTTTCTTGTTCACAACCCAAATTCCTTTTTATACTTTTCTTCCTCAGCATCATTACAATATACAAAATGGCCGGGAATGATCTCCCTCATGGTTGGTTTATTTACACTGTAATCATGCTCTGCAAGGGAGTTGTAAACGATCCTTGTGCGCTTTTTCTCAGCACGCGGATCAGGAAGCGGAATTGCAGAAAGAAGTGAACGTGTATAAGGATGCATAGGATGAGCAAAAAGCTCATCAGTTTCAGCAAGCTCGACCATTTTACCGTAGTACATAACGCCTATCCTATCGGAAAAATATTTTACAACGGAAAGGTCATGCGCAATGAAAAGGATAGTAAGGCCAAGACGTTCCCTCAATTCATTCATAAGATTGATAATCTGTGCCTGAATTGATACGTCAAGAGCAGATATAGGTTCATCAGCAATGAGAAGATCCGGATGCATGATTACAGAACGCGCAATACCAATACGCTGCCTTTGGCCACCGGAAAATTCATGGGGGTAACGGCCTGCGTGCTCACGCACAAGACCCACGAGTTCAAGTATCTCATAAACTTTTTCGTCTATATACTCTTTATCCTTTATTCCATTTATAACAAGTCCTTCTGCAATAATCTCCCTTACGGTCATACGGGGATTAAGCGCCGCTATAGAATCCTGGAAAATCATCTGTATATTGGTTACGAGCTTTGTTTTTCTTGCAATTCTAAGCTCATCTTTGTATTTTTTCTGAAGCTTTGAAAGTTCCTCCGGAGAGTTCTTTGCCTCTTCAAAAAGTGAAGCATATTTTTTCTCCACCTCTTCGACACGAGCCTTTGCATACTCTTTGTCGCAATGGGCATGGTCAAATTTGGCCTTTTTTATAAGCTCACGGTTTTCGGCAATGACCTTGTCGCACTCTTCCTTTTTAGCTTTTACAAGAGCTTCATTTTGAGCCTTGAGAGCCGGATTTTCGGCCATCTCTTTTTCAAGAGTTTTTACAGCTTCCTTAGTTTCCTTTTTGGCCCTTTCAATGGCTTCCTTGTAAGAAAGCGTCCCGGCGCAAATGCGTTGACCTTTGAAGTAAATGCTTCCGGAGGTTATATCATATATTCTTATGATAGAGCGGCCAGTAGTGGTCTTTCCACATCCGGATTCTCCAACAAGACCGAAAACCTCGCCTTTCTTTATGTCGAAACTGACAT
>CAZNVF010000013.1:16994-20920 GCA_964576395.1 uncultured Oscillospiraceae bacterium | reverse complement strand
CCACCATACCAGTTGGAATATGAGTTATTCTTATTGCCGAACTGGTCTTATTTATATGCTGGCCACCGGCACCGCTGGAACGGAAAGTATCTATTTGCAGATCTTTTGGGTCTATTTCAATCTCAACACTTTCCGCCTCCGGCAAAACCGCAACAGTGACGGCGGAGGTCTGTATTTTACCTTGTGAGTCTGTAATTGGCACACGCTGAACCCTGTGGGTTCCGCTCTCAAAGCGGAAGCAGCCGAAGGCCCCTTCTCCCTCAACGCAAAAAGATATCTCTTTATAGCCACCGAGTTCAGTTTGGTTTGCATATATTATTTCTATTTTCCAGCCCTTTGATTCGGCATACATTGTATACATACGGTAGAGATTTGCTGCAAATAGCGCAGCTTCCTCACCACCGGTGCCACTTCGCACCTCTACAATAACAGAGCGATCCTCATCAGGATCTTTGGGTATCAGCAGTATTTTAAGTTCTTCAGTGGTTCTTGCCATAAGTTCCCGACTATCTTCAAGCTGCTCTTTGGCCATATCATGAAGTTCCTTGTCCGAATCCTCTGCAAGAAGATTTTCTGCCTCATCAAAGCGTGCCTTCGCAGACTTATACTCCCTATATTTTTCTACTATAGGCGTCAATGAACGGTACTCTTTTAAAAGTGAAGTATAAAGTTCGTTATTATTAATTACTTCCGGCAAATAGAGCCTGAGCCCATCCTGTTCCCATCGTTTTTCGATATCTGCAAGTTTGTCAAACATAGGGAGAGCCCTCCCTTATGATCTTTTTTATGTTCTTTTCGGCTTTGCTGCGTGGAAGTTCCACCATGTGGCCGCATTTTTCACATTTAAGCTTAAAATCCATTCCCGAGCGAAGAACGGAAAATTTTGTTTCACCGCAGGGGTGAGGCTTTTTCATTACAAGTATATCGCCTATACGGACATCCACTCTTCCAGCTACCTCCAAATACAATTCTACAGTATATAAATATATCATAATAACATTTTTTTTGCAACTTGCTTTACGTTTTATTGACTATTTAGTTATAGAAGAATATAATGTTTTTACATTAAAACAGCAATGGAGTTAAACTTTCTGCAAAGAAGCAAGTATCATGCTTAGGCCTGTTTTGTTAAGAATAACTCTCGAAAACTTTCTGAAGTTATATTAAAAGATACTGCAAAAACATAGGAATAGGACTGGATTTTAACAAAAAATATAAAAACATATATAAAAGGAAAAAGAATTGAGTAAAGGTATTAAAGCAACAGTTTTTGCTGTTCTTGCAGCAACTCTTTATGCGATAAACATCCCCCTTTCAAAGCTTCTTATGGAAAACGCGGCCCCAATTATGATGGCGGCATTCCTATACCTTGGCGCGGGAATCGGGCTTTTTATCTACGGAAAAGTTCAAAAAGCCGCAGGCAAAAACTCCTCTGCAGAACCGCTGTCCAAATTTGATCTTCCATACACTATTGGTATGGTGGTACTCGACATTGCCGCGCCCATTCTCTTAATGCTCGGAATTGAGCGCACTACTTCCGCAAATGCCTCTCTTTTAAATAATTTTGAAATAGTTGCAACGTCTCTTATTGCTCTTTTAATTTTTAAAGAACTCATTTCAAAGCGCACCTGGCTTGCTATTGCCCTTGTGACAGCTGCGAGCATTATTTTGAGCTTTGAGGGTAAAGGTAGCCTTGAATTCAATTTGGGCTCACTGCTTGTGCTTGGCGCGGCCACTTGCTGGGGCTTCGAAAACAACTGCACTAAAATGATAAGCAATAAAAACTCCGTACAAATAGTTACCATAAAGGGCTGTTTTTCCGGTTTGGGGAGCCTTGTTGTCGCTTTTATTGTTGGTGAAAGCCTTCCAGATTTTAAAAATATAGCGGCTATAATGCTGCTTGGCTTTGTTGCTTACGGTTTGAGCATAAATTTTTATATAACAGCTCAAAAGGACCTTGGCGCAGCCAAAACAAGCGCATATTACTCCATTTCACCTTTTCTTGGGGTTGGTTTTAGCGTGTTGTTTCTGCACGAAATGCCCGGGGCGCAGTTTTATATTGCCCTTGCAATAATGGCTTTGAGCACAGCTATAATGGTCAAAGACACTTTGAGCATTGAAAAACAAACTTGACAAGGTTTGGAACATTTACAGCAAAGGCCGCAGCAAGATTAGACTACCGCGCCGACGCCCATAACCACCAGTAAAGAAAACCTTGCTGTGATTATGAGTGAAACTTTTGAGGAAACCAGCGTTAGGTTTAACCTTTTTACTTTGTGTAGTGTTATAGCTGGAACATTACGGACATTCTATATATTCATTATGACGGCCCAGTTTTTGGCGTTACATTTAACAGAGCGTGCTTTGCAACATTTGCCCGGCGTATGAAACGGACAAAACAATTTCTACTACGTAAAAACTAAATATAAAAGTACGGCCTCCCAAAGGGAGGCCTTTTGTTTTCATATTTGGCTTTTGACATGAATATAAATAATTACAAAATTTTGGGAGGAAAGTCAAATGACGGAATACCAGCCGGAAGGCAAAATCATAGATACACCAGCAAATAGAAAAGCAAT
The DNA here is from genome assembly GCA_964576395.1 of uncultured Oscillospiraceae bacterium. Lineage (GTDB taxonomy): Bacteria > Bacillota > Clostridia > Oscillospirales > Ruminococcaceae > UMGS1668. Next base: position 18,341 of record CAZNVF010000013.1, on the reverse strand, counting down.
GCAAAATTCGATTTCACTTCAGGAGGCACAAAGAAACGGCGCCATTCTTGAAGCTAAAGCCGTGGTTTGCTCTGCAAAGCACGACTTAATTCTTGACCTTGGCCCTATGCGCGCGATAATTCCAAGAAATGAAGGCGCTATAGGAATTGAAAGCGGTGAAACAAGGGATATTGCAATTATTTCCCGCGTAAACAAGCCCGTCTGCTTTAAAATAACAGGTTTTGAGCACGACCGCAGCGGAAAGCTAACTGCAATATGCTCCAGGAAGGCCGTTCAAGAGGATTGTTCTAAAAACTATTTGAGTAAACTTATTCCGGGGGATATAATTCCAGCCATTATAACGCACATGGAGAATTTTGGTTGTTTTGCGGATATTGGTTGTGGAATATCTTCGCTTCTGCCAATAGACAATATCAGTGTTTCAAGAATAAACCACCCTTCTGATAGGTTTAAAAGCGGCCAAAATATTTTCGCCGTAGTTTCCGGAAGGGACGAAGTTGGCCGCATCTGCCTTTCACATAAGGAACTGCTTGGCACTTGGGAGGAAAATGCCTCTAAATTTGCACCGGGTGAAACTGTTGCCGGCATAATTCGTTCAGTTGAAGATTACGGCGTTTTTGTCGAACTGACGCCCAATCTTGCAGGCCTTGCAGAACCCTGCATCACCCTTAAACCCGGAGATGCCGCTTCCGTATACATAAAAAGTCTTATTCCTGAAAAAATGAAAATCAAACTGATAGTAGTTGACGCTTTCGAGGATGTAAGCGCTCCCTCCCCTCTTTGCTATTATATTTCAGAAGGGCATATTGACCGCTGGCAGTATTCACCCGAAAGCTGCAAAAAGAATATTTACACTGAATTTAATTAGACCCTATAACTATAACCTCGTCGTTTTTGCCCAAGCATGTTTCTTCTGCATAAAATTCTTCCACATTTCTTTCTGGCTCTTCAACATACCCCTCTTCGGTAGTCTCTACAATGCTTCCAGAATAGTGATAAATTCTGGCGCTTTCACTTATTTTTGACATCATTGCCATCAAATTATCCACCCATGTTTGACTGCCATTGTAAGAGCGGTTCACTCCATACAGGTTCATTCCATGGTAGTATTTTCCATCTTCAGAAAGATAGTGCTCTGCGAGCTTTGAAGCCACAAAGTCTATTCCCTCGCTTTTGGTTTCAAAGCTTTTGCCGCCCCATCCAAACATGTTATTTTTGAGGAAACAATGGCTTCCCCAGCCGGACTCAAATGCGGCCAGTGCCGCAAGAAAAACAGCATTTACCCCATATTTTTCTTCAGCACAAATAAAATCTTCAGCAAAGTCAACAAGGTCTTTTTTCAAGCCG
>CAZNVF010000013.1:11724-16984 GCA_964576395.1 uncultured Oscillospiraceae bacterium | reverse complement strand
TAGTTCCTCAGCCGTTAGTCCGCTTGGTGTTCTTAGATCTATTTCCGCAGCCTCTGATTGAGTTAAACCAAACGCAGAAATTCCTGTTGTTATAAACGTTATTAGAGATAAAAATATTGACAGTATTTTTTTCATTTTTTAAGCTCCGTTCCTTTCCTTTCATTTCTATAAGAGCGAAATGATTATTGGAAAGAAACGGAGCTTTTATTCAGATATATGTAGGCTGGACCTGCTTTCCATCTAAAGCAGCCTTTATTGCCACATTTGTTTTGGTAAAGTCCGCCACCATTGAACATGGTTTACCTTGCGGTGAATCTTGACGCATTGGTACAAAATATACATTTTTTGAATTCATAAGCGAACCTATATTTCTTGCTGACGCTCCAAGGGCATCATTCGTGGAAACCGCGATCACTAAGGGGCGGGCGTTGCGAAGATGTGCTTTCGTGGCCATTGTGACGGCGCTGTCAGTAATGCCGTTTGCAAGTTTGCCAAGAGTATTTCCTGTACAAGGTTCGATCAGCAACACATCAAGAAGGGCTTTAGGTCCTATGGGCTCAGCATCTTTTATTGATGTAATCGGCTCTTTTCTGCAAATTTCGGTAATACGCCGGCGAAAGTCCTCCGCTGTGCCGAAACGGGTATCTGTATTGGCGGCTCCCTCGGACATTATTGGAACGATGTCGTATTCTTCTGCTAAAACCTCCATTTCCTCCATTACTTTTTTGAATGTACAGAATGAACCGCAGAGTGCAAAGCCAAGTTTCAACTTTTCAGTCACAGGTGTCTTCCTCCCTCTCATTAAGTATATTAAAAATTGTAGTTTTAACAATTTCTCCAGCAGTTTTGGGTGCAAACTTTCCCGGGAGGCCCGGTGCTTTCCGAGTTTTTATTCCAAGCCTATCAGCAGCCGTAAAATCAGTTCCAAATGGTTCAGAAGCAAGGTCAATTATTATAGCCTTCTTGTCAACTAAGCGCAGCATTTCCTCATTGAGTACCATTGACGGAACTGTATTGAAAATAACTCCAAATTCAGAAATACGCTCTTTAAGGCGCATAAACTCTATAGGTGTTGAACCCTCTGAGCGTATCCATGCAAGGTCAGAAAAGCGCCTTGCTGCAACGGTCACATCGGCATCGAGCGCTTTAAGTATTGAGGCCAAAAGCCTGCCTATTCTGCCGTGGCCAAGAACGAGCACCGGCATTTTGCTAATTGTTTCGGTGAGCATTTCAAGCGCGAGAGCCACTGCCGCTTCCGCCGTAAGGGCGGCGTTGCGAACCGCAAATTCCTCCCGCTCATAGTAGTCATAAACCGCTATTTGACGTTCCTTTGCAAATTCGTATACCCATTCAGGAATAAACCCTCCCATGAGCACCGCGCCACTTTTGAGCACGTTTACAAGCTCCTCAAGCTTTATTTTTTCATTTGAAAGAGGCGCTTTTATGAATCCGTCTTTTCCACAGCACGGCACGGGCAAAACAACTACTTCAAAATGTGCTGCGTCCTGAACGTTTTCGCTTTTTATTACTTTTTCTAAAATTCCTTCCGCACCAGAAAGGCCAAAGGCGGCAACCTCATTGCCTTCTTGTTCAATGGTGTTTGCAAGATATGCTGACCTAAGGTCACCGCCCACTATATAAAATGAATATTTCTTCATTGCCGAAACCCCCAAAGTGTTTCTTGCTTTATGCTATGCCAAAGGGTAAATTTTTGACACTGTCACAGAAAGGCTCAAAACACCATAGGATAACATTGTTGAAAGGGGGTCTTCTCAATGTTCTTCGATATTATAGCTGTTTTGCTTCTTACTTTTTTTGCCGCCCTTGGAATGATAGAGGGGGCAGACTGGCTTTTAAAACACACGTTCAGAAAAAACATATCAAAAAAAATTTTTGCGGTTGCAGATGTCTCATCCATTTCTGAAAACGATCTTGAGGACGCCATACGCTGTCTTTTGGCCGAAACCGACGGCATGCACCGTAAAATGATATTGGACTGTCGTGGTGCTTCTGAAACTGCAATCGAAATTGCGCGCAACCTTGAAAAGCGCTTTGACTGTATTGCCATTGATAACGAAAAAGAATTATTAAGCTTTATATCTTCCGGTTTACATAAATGAGAAAAAACGTTATAATAATATTTGTGAATATTAGGTATTATAAAACTTGCAGGATGGTATGCTTTAATGATAGATAAAAACGAAAAAACAGAGCCGGAATGTATTTCCGGCATCGTTGATGGGGTTGTATGTTATAAGCCGGAAAGCGGCTTTATTGTGTTTGACCTCGATATGAGCGGTGAACTTATAACTGTTGTAGGTGAACTTGGCGCAGTTGAAGCTGGCGAGGAAGTTACTCTCACTGGCAGTTTTTCTTCCCATCCTACATATGGCAGCCAGTTCAAGGCAGCGGTTTGTGAACGCAGGCTTCCAGCCTCTATAAGCGCAATACGCAAATATCTTGCCGGCGGTTCGTTTAAAGGCGTTGGCCCTGCCGTTGCAAAGCGCATTGTTGACGCTTTCGGCGAATACACGCTCGAGGTCATTGAAGACGACCCAAAACAGCTTGCAAGGGTAAAAGGGATTTCTGAAAAAATGGCTTTTGAGATCTCTGAGGAATTTAAGCGCGCCTTTGGTGCAAGAAAAGTCATGACTTCACTCCAAGAATTTGGACTTCCCGCGGCCATAGCTGTTAGAGCCTGGAAAAAATGGGGCGTCTCCGCCATAGATTTTGTTAAAGAGAACCCATATATTCTTTGCGACAGTGACGTTGGACTTGACTTTTCTGAGGCGGATGCTATTTTTATAAAAAAAGGGCAGCCCGACGATATTAGAAGGCTAAAAGCGGGAATAAAGCATGTCCTCTCGCATAACCTTGATAACGGACATACTTGCCTTCCAGCGGAAAGTCTCGTTTCCGCCTCTCTTGGGCTTCTCGGCGAGACGGAAAAAATGCAGGCCGCCCTTGATGAACTTATTGAAAGCCATGAACTCGAAGAATATTACCGTGGTGACAGGCAATTTATATACCTTCCTGACCTTTTCATTGCTGAAACCACTGCTGCTGGACGACTTAAAATGATGCTTAACGATGTTTCTGCTGAAAGCGACTCATCGCTTGAAAAATCTATAGAGCTTCTGGAAGAAGAGCTCGGTATAGAATATGACACTCTTCAGAAAAAGGCACTGAAAAAGGCCGTCATAAGCCATGCTTTTGTTTTGACTGGCGGCCCTGGCACTGGTAAAACTACAACTCTTAACGCACTTATAAAACTGCTTGAACAGCGCGGTGATGAGGTTATGCTTGCAGCGCCCACCGGCCGCGCTGCAAAACGTCTTGCAGAGCTTACCGGACATGAGGCGAAAACCATTCATCGTCTGCTTGAGGTCGATTACTCATCGAACGAGCTTCGACCTGTATTCCGAAAAAATGAGAAAAACACGCTTAAATGCGATACGCTCATAATAGACGAAATGTCTATGGTAGACAGCGTTCTTTTCGACTGTGTTTTACGGGCTCTTAACTTTTCATGCCGTCTTGTAATGGTGGGAGACTCCGACCAGCTTCCCTCTGTGGGACCTGGAAATGTACTTCATGACCTGCTTAAATCCGATATCCTTCCTTCAGTCAAACTCGACACTATTTTTCGCCAAGCTGCAGAAAGCATGATAGTTACAAACGCCCACGATATTGTTAATGGTGATTACCCATATCTTGAATCAAAAGATAATGATTTCTTCTTCATGCCAAGAGTTGCCGAAGATGAATGTGCGAAAACCGTTTGCCAGCTTTGTGAAAAACGTTTGCCGAAAGCTTACGGCTTCTCCCCCGTTTGGGACATACAGGTGCTTTGCCCAGGAAAGCGCGGCTCCGTAGGTACATGGAACCTCAACAATGAACTTCAAAAAGTTCTTAACCCTCCTTCAAAAGATAAACGTGAATTCCGCACAAACGGCAACCTTTTCCGTGAGGGTGACAAAGTAATGCAGATAAAAAACAATTATGACATGGTTTGGAAAAAGGACGACGGCGAAATGGGCCGTGGCGTTTTTAACGGCGATATTGGTATAATTGAAATGATGGATCCGCTTACACGTATGATGGCAATTCGTTTTGATGACAGAGTAGCCGATTACCCTTATGATAGCGCCACAGAACTTGACCACGCCTATGCCATTACTGTACATAAGAGTCAGGGTAGCGAATTTGAAGCGGTGATTATTCCCCTTATGGAAGTGAATTCCCGTCTGTGTTACCGTAACCTTCTTTATACCGCTGTTACAAGAGCAAAAAAGCTGCTAATAATAGTCGGTGACGCCAGAGCCGTTATGTCGATGGTGGACAACAACCGCCGCAGCGGAAGGTTCACGAACCTTAGATATATGCTTAGCGAATAGATTTTGAAAGGAAAAGAAATTGACTTTGCTCTGGGCGGTAAGCCTTGTTGCCGGTGTAATTGCTTCAATAACTAATTTATCTCCCTTTCGGCCGATTTTGAGCTTTCTCAAACGGTGATAAGGATTGCCGGAATAGTCGATTCAGCGGCATTGTAGCGCTTTTTGTCACTACCGCAAAGAAAATGCGCAAAAAATAAAAGTTTTGATTTGACATTCTAATAAATAAGTTTTAATCTTATATATGTTTATATTAATAAAATTCGGAGGACAGAAATGCCTGCTGATATTGGGATAGACCTGGGAACAACAAAAATAATAGCTTATGAGCCAAAACGCGGCGTTCTTTTTCGCGAGCCGAACATTGTTGCCGTTAATAACGATAACGATGAAATAATATGCGTTGGCGCTGAAGCGTATAAAATGATTGGAAGAACACCCGGATATATATCCGCTGTGTGCCCAATGGGAGGCGGCGTTATTTCTGACTACCGCCTTATGAATGCTCTTATACGGTACGCTTTGAAAAAGGTGTGCGGCGAAAGTTATTTAAAACCAAGAGTCGCTATATGCGTTCCTAGCATTATAACTGACGTTGAGCAGCGTGCTGTTGTTGACGCCGCCGTTTCTGCCGGTGCAAGAAAAGTTTTTCTTATTGAAGAACCAGTAGCTGCGGCCCTTGGCGCTGGGCTTGATATTTCAAAGCCGGATGGAAGGCTAATTATCGACATAGGCGGAGGAACAACGGATATTGCTCTTCTTTCGCTCTCCGGCGTGGTATGTAAACATTCGGTAAAAATTGCCGGAAACCGTTTCGACGATGAAATAGTGCGCTATGTGCGGCTGCGCCACGGACTGCTTATTGG
>CAZNVF010000013.1:0-11714 GCA_964576395.1 uncultured Oscillospiraceae bacterium | reverse complement strand
GCCAACGCACAGCTGAAGAGACAAAAAAGGCCATAGGTACCTGCTGGCATTTTGAAGGTGAGCGTACATTTGAAGTTAAAGGCAGGGACTTGCTCACCGGGCTTCCCGGAAGGGTTACTTTAAACTGGAAGGAACTTTCTGATGTATTTTATGACCTTGCTTCACAGTTGGCCGCAGAAGTACAGAAAGTTTTTGAAAAAACACCTCCGGAACTTGCGGGCGATGTTAAAACCAACGGCATAGTTATGACCGGCGGCGGAGCCCTTCTTAATGGGCTTGACAGATATTTTTCCAACCGTTTTGGCCTTAAATGTGTCGTTGCCAAAAATCCGGAAGAATGTGTAGCGGTGGGAACAGGAGAATCATTCAATCTTGAAGGTTACTTTCGAGACTGCGTTTTTGAGGCGAATAACAGGCTCCATGGATAGAAATAGAACTTTTGTACTGTGTACTAACACTGATACTGGGCTTTTAAAAGTTATTGCTTTCGTCACAATGCTTATAGATCATATAGGGTATATATTCTTTCCATCTGTAATGTGGCTTCGCATAATTGGACGAGTTGCTTTTCCGCTTTTTGCCTACTGCCTTTCAGTCGGAGCCATTTATACAAGAGACATAAAAAGATATGCTTTCCGGCTGCTTATTTTCGCTTTAGTTTCACAACCATTTTACACTTTAGCATTTTATAAAAGCAGTATTACAACTCTTTTTGACCCAATTTATTACACTAACTTTCGGGTGGCGATTATAAATATATTCGGCAACCTTCACCTTAATATAGGGTTTACGCTGTTGCTTGGGCTTTGGGCTGCATATGGCATTAAGAATCAAAAATATATATATACCGTTTTGGCTATACTTTTCTCTTTATTGCCTATTTTTGAGTATGGCTTATACGGTGTTGGGCTTATAATTTTTATATACGCTCTCTGCAGAAGTTCAAAAACAGAATTTGGAATTTTGGTTGGAATTTTTTTGGCTTCACCCATTATTTTAAATAAAGGTTTTTATAACTTTTTTGGCTTTATTATCGACCCACAAGGGTTCGCAGTTTTAGCGCTTCCTCTTATGCTGCTAAACATCAACACTAAAATAAGAATTCCACGCTTGGTAAACTATGGTTTTTACCCCGCTCATCTAGCCGTTTTATATTTTATAAATTTATTTTTCAGTGAGGTTTTAAAATGACAAAAGTAAAAAGTAAAAAAGGATGTTTAAAACGTTTCTTACCTTATTATAAACCATACCTTCCTACCCTCATTCTTGACCTTTTCTGCGCAACATTGACCACTATATGTGATGTTGTTCTACCGGTGATAGTTCGTACCATAACCAACACTGCAACGAATGATATTGAAAGCCTTACACTTCGCTTTATTCTTGAGATATCTGGAATATATATCGTACTTCGCATTATAGACACTTGCGCCAATTACTTTATGGTCAATATAGGACACATGATGGGCGCTTACCTTGAAGCGGATATGAGAAAAGAGCTTTTTTCCCACCTTCAAGATATGAGCTTTGGTTTTTATAGCAATAATAAGGTCGGCCAACTGATGAGTCACTTAACCAAAGACCTTTTTGATGTGACTGAATTTTCTCACCATGTGCCGGAGGAATTTCTGATTGGGTTTGTCAAATTTATTGTTTCGTTTATAATCCTTCTCAATGTCAATGTCCCTCTTACCCTTATTATATATGTGATGATCCCAGTGCTTGGTTACGCTGTACTCAAAATTCGTCACGAGCTGGAAAATTCGTTTTACAGCGAGCGTGCTCAAATTGGCGAAATAAATGCTCAAATTGAGGACAGCCTTCTTGGCATCCGTGTTGTTCAAAGCTTTGCCAATGAAGAAATAGAGAAAACAAAATTCAGCGAAAGGAATAACTTTTTCCTTGGTATAAAACGCATGTCGTACAGAGCTCTTGGCAAGCTTCACTGTGTAATAAGACTTTTTGACGGTCTTATGTATATAATTGTTGTAGCTCTGGGCGGAATTTTTCTTATGAATGGCCAAATATCCCCCGGTGATTACGCAGCATATCTTCTTTATACTACGGTTCTTTTAAATACTGTAAGCCGACTTGCCCAGTTCACTGAAACTTTCATGCAAGGATTTACCGGCATCGAGCGCTTCTTCGAAATAATGGATGTTAAACCTGATATTGTTGACACGCCCGACGCCACTCCAATTGAAAATGTCACCGGTGACATAAATTTTGAAAATGTGAGTTTCTCCTACGGCGATTCCAATGAGGACGTTCTTGCAAACATCAACCTTCACGTCAAACCTGGTGACAACATTGCCCTTGTGGGCCCATCCGGCGGGGGAAAAACTACCCTTTCAAACCTTATTCCACGCTTCTATGACGTAACTGGGGGAAGAATTCTTCTTGATGGAAGAGATATTCGCTCCATTACCCTTTCAAGCCTACGCTCCAATATAGGAGTCGTTCAGCAGGACGTATACCTTTTTTCCGGAAGCATTTATGAAAATATTCTATACGGAAAGCCTGAAGCCAGCCGCGAGGAAATTATTGAAGCTGCTAAGCTTGCAGGCGCTCACGAATTTATTTCCGCTCTTGATGAAGGTTACGACACATATGTCGGTGAGCGCGGTGTAAGGCTCTCCGGCGGCCAAAAACAACGTATAAGCATTGCAAGGGTATTCCTTAAAAATCCGCCTGTGCTTATTCTTGATGAAGCAACTTCCGCTCTGGATAACGAAAGCGAACGTATGGTGCAGCATAGCCTTGAGCGCCTTTCGGAGGGCCGAACCGTATTTACTATTGCTCACCGTTTGAGCACCATTCGCAATGCAAAAACCATTCTTGTGCTCAGCGAAGGGCACATTGTTGAGCAGGGCAACCATGAAGAACTTATGGCCAAAAAAGGAGTATATTATAATCTTCAAATGATGGCTGAAAAATAAATTTAAAAAGTGCGGCTTTTGCCGTACTTTTTTTGAAATGATGCAAAACAATGACTTTTAAGGTAAAAATCGAATCTCTTCCAGCAGAGGTATCCTTACATCAAATAAAGGATGAAGATGATCTTTATTACGCAGCGGATGACTGTAGTCTCACCCCTGAACAGACTTGTTTTGTAATCTCATCCGGTTTTTCTATAGGGAAGGCTTACCTTGACCCTAAAGACAAAACTCCCTTTATAATTTACGCTGAAAACGTCAAAAGGGTTGGATTTATTTTGCTATGCTTTTGGCACTGGAATGGAAGCCAAACGGTTTTGAGCTATTTTATCGACAAGGATTTTCAGTGCAGGAACTACAGTAAAACAGCTACAAAAATTGCTGTATCTATTCTTAAAAGCGCCTAAGCCCAACCTTTCTGTCAGGCTGTCGGTTGAGGCTGATAATTTTAAAGCGCATGCCCTTTACCAAAGCATAGGTTTCAAACTTACCGATAAACTCGACGGTGATGACCTTGTTTTTGAGTTTTAATATTGTAAAAAATCGGCAAGCACCTCCTTATTATTTTACATATATAACGGACGATTTTATATCAGAATATTTAGGTATAATCTTTTTTGCGAAAATTTAAAAATAAAGGAAATTTATTAATTGGCTATCTAATTATCTCTCTTTTACGAAAGAGCGGGTGGTAAATCCGCTAAAAAACGCTTAACTGCATTTTTGTTACCGTGAATACTCCAATGGGGATAAACTTTAGTCATTTAAATAAAGAATAAGTAAAATTATAAACCAATAAAGCTCACATTTTATTTACTTTAAATAACAAAAAAGCGTTCCCAAACGGGAACGCTTTTTCTATCTTACAGTTATATATGCGGCATACACAACATAGGCTGCGACACAAATGGCGCCTTCGAACCTCGTGATTTTATTCTGTGTTTTACAGATAATATACACCGCAAGTGTAATTCCAATTAAAATCGCGGTATCTATTATAAGAAATTTTGAGGCGTTTATGCTTGTTATAGCCGAGGCAGAGCCCAAAATGAACAGGAAATTGAAAATGTTAGACCCCACAACATTGCCAAGGGCGAGGCCACTGTCACCCTTTTTTGCCGCAACAATAGAAGTTACAAGCTCAGGAAGCGAGGTGCCCACTGCAACTATAGTAAGGCCTATAAAAGTCTGGCTCATGCCTATGGCCTCTGCAATAAGACATGCGTTATCCACCACCAACTCGCCACCGAAAATTATTGCTGCAAGCCCGGCTACAATAAAAGCCACACTTTTTACTGGTGAAAGCGTTTTGACTTCATCGCCTTCCACTCTGTTCTTCTTTGCAAGCCTTATGAGCATCACAATATAAGCTGTCATTCCGCAAAGCAGCATTACGCCCTCAATATTGCTGAGCCTCATATCAAGCATCATTATAAAGACGATTCCAACGGCGCCAAAGCTCCACCAAATGTCACGTTTAATAATCATTTTGTCTGTTTCCATTGGACAAATTACTGCGGAAATGCCCACAACTATTAAAAGGTTAAAAATATTGGAGCCTACAACATTGCTAAGGGCAATATCACTGTTCCCACCAAGGCCGGCTGCAATGCTTACAGAAGCCTCCGGCGCGCTTGTCCCCATCGCAACAATAGTAAGACCGATTATTACAGACGGCACTTTAAGCAGCCTGGCAACAGAGGAAGCCCCATCCACAAACAGATCAGTGCCTTTTATAAGAAGCGCAAACCCTACAATGAGCAAAATATACATTAAAAAATAAACCCTCCTGTTATGAGCAGGGCCATAAAAAAGACCTCTGCCACCGATTTGTGACAAAAGTCTTGTTGTTTAATACATTACCCGGCCTTTCGGCGTGATGACGAATAACATAACGCTTTTTAGAAGCGCCAACTACTCCCTATTGACTTAAAATATTCTATCACTTTTTGCTTTTTTGTCAAGTCATAATTTATTATATGTCCTTATAACTAAAAGGGACAGCATATTTGCCGCCCCCTTAGTGTTTTTTTATCAGCCGCAATGGCTGAATCCGCAGTCACAAATGGTGCATCCGCCCTCATGGCGAAGAACCTTTCCACAGTCCGGGCAATGAAGTTTATCATCTTGACCAACTACTGGTTTGTTAAATACGGGCTTTACGCCCTCAGCTTTTTTTGGCGGGGTTTCCTCCTCGCCTTCGGTATTAAAACCTCCATTGTTCCCAAGCATTTTGCTCATCTTCTCTATTGTCCTTGCAATAGCATCCGGGCAGGATGTACATTTAAGCCCTTGCTGGCGAACGGTACTCGGGCAGCGAATGCCTTTGAGTTGTGCAAGTATTTCATCTTGTGATATTCCCGCTCTAAGCGCAATAGAAACAAGGCGTGCCGTTGCTTCAGACTGGGAAGGACATCCGCCACCTTTTCCAGTGCTGGTAAAAACCTCGCAAATTCCGTTTTCGTCACGATTCACTGTGATGAAAAGGCTACCACATCCTATCTTTATTTTTTCAGTCGCTCCCCAAGTCATGTTAGGTCTTGGTCTTGGAAGTATCTTGCCCGGAATAGGAGCAGGTATTTGTGGCTCTTCTTTTTTTGTACTTCCAGTAGTGAGCACCTGGCTATCTCTTGAACCGTCACGATAGACTGTGGTACCCTTGCACTTCAAATTATAGGCAAGCAAATAAGCCTTTTTTACTTCTTCCCTTGTAGCAGAATTAGGGAAGTTAATGGTCTTGGAAACAGCGTTGTCCGTGTATTTCTGGAATGCGGCCTGGATACGGATATGCCATTCAGGGCTGATGTCATGGGCACAGACAAATACACGCCTTATCTCAGACGGGATATCCTCAATGTGGGCAAGCGTACCTTCATCAGCAATACGTTGCATTATTGCTTCAGAATATACTCCACACTCTTTAAGCTTTTCAACAAGAAGGTCATTGCAGACAAGAAGCTTATCCCCATCCATAACATTCTTAGTAAAAGCATAGGCAAATAAAGGCTCACAGCCGCCAGAAGCGTCTGCAATGATAGAAATAGTACCAGTAGGTGCAATAGTGGTTACAGTAGCATTGCGTACCCTAAGGCCTTCTTTGCCATACACAGAATCCTCCCAGGCTGGGAAAACCCCTCTCTCCTCCGCAAGTTCACATGAAGCTTTTCTGCCCTCAGACTGGATAAGGCTCATAACCTCCTCAGCAACTTGTTCCGCCTCAGTGGAATTATAAGGAACCCCAAGTTTAAGGAGCATATCTGCAAAACCCATTATACCAAGGCCAATCTTTCTCGTCTTTTTTGTAATCTCATCTATCTTCGTAAGCGGGTAATGGTTCACATCAATTACGTTATCAAGGAAATGTACTGCTTTATGTACTGTATTCGAGAGTTTGTCGTAGTCGATGGAACAGATTCCATCCTCTTCGATCACGCAAAGGCTGAGATTTATGCTTCCAAGGTTGCATGCTTCGTAAGGAAGAAGCGGCTGCTCTCCGCATGGGTTAGTACTCTCAATATCACCAAGCGCAGGCGTAGGGTTATAACGGTTCATTTCGTCAATGAAAACAACGCCCGGCTCTCCATTACGCCAAGCTGCGTCAACTATCTTTTCAAAAACCTCCCTTGCATCAAGGGTATCGGTCACTTCCCCGTTATAAGGGGACACAAGCTCGTATTCAGAGCCGCTTTCGACAGCCTTCATAAATTTATCGGTTATAGCAACAGAGATATTGAAGTTGTTTATCTCACTGTTGTTTTCTTTACAGTCGATAAATTTTAGTATATCTGGGTGGTCAATACGGAGTATACCCATATTGGCTCCACGCCTTGTACCTCCCTGCTTTACAGCCTCCGTAGCAGCGTTAAATACCTTCATAACGCTCACCGGACCAGACGCCACTCCGCCTGTCGAACGTACTATAGAGCCCTCTTGACGGAGCCTTGAAAAAGAAAAGCCAGTACCACCGCCGGACTGATGCACAAGCGCAGCATATTTTAAAGCGTCGAAAATGTCAGACATGCTATCCCCCACAGGAAGCACAAAGCAAGCGGAAAGCTGACCAAGAGGACGGCCCGCATTCATAAGAGTCGGAGAGTTTGGCATAAACTCACATTCGGTCATCATCTCATAAAATTCATTTTCGATCTCTTTTATTTCATTTTCACCTTTGCCATAGGCAGCATCGGCAGCTGCAATTGTTGACGCAACGCGGTGGAACATTTCTTCTATAGTTTCTATAACTTTACCGTTTTCGTCCTTTGCAAGATACCTTCTTTCAAGAACTGTTCTTGCATTCTGTGTCAGCATTTTTTTGACTTTCCCCCATTTTTATTTTCTTATTTTAATTTTTATATTATATCATGTTTTTATATTCTTTGCTATAGTTTTTGCCCGTTATTTTTTTGTTTTACATTTTTGTCGTTTTATACAAAAAATCAGCGGTTCTTGTGCGATTTTGCATAAGAACCGCTGATTAAAAAGTTGTATGTTATTTCATTTCGTAATCAATAACAACTTTTATCTGTCTTCCGGAAGCGGCCTCTTTAATGGCCTCAGGAAAATCTTCATGTTTATATTTTTGGGTAACAATAGTGCCTATCGAGGTCTTTCTGTTTGTGATATGGTCGATAACCTCTTTTATTGTTGCGGGCTGGTAGCCACGGGATCCGTATATCTTAGCCTGGCTCATAATGAATGGGCTTCCGCTGATAGTAAGGTCGCGGCTGTAAACGGAAAGAATTGAATACCTAGTACCCTCTCTTGCGTAGCTGAAACACTCTTCAAAAAGTGTTGGGGCGCCGGCAGCTTCCACATACATATCCACATCAGGAAGCGGGAAATAGCCTGGGAACTGCCCAAAGGTATTTATAAGCATCTCTTTAAGGTTGCCTTCATTGGTATCTATTGCAATGCAACCCAGCTGTTTTGCCTTTTCAAGACGCTGTTTGTCGCGGTCCACAACCGCAACATTCTTAAGGCCCCTTGCGATAAGGCCTGCGGCGGCAGAAAGGCCAATGGTTCCGGCGCCAAGGACTACTACCTTCTCATCCAAATCAGGTTCCACGGCTACGGCACCCTGAGTTCCTACAGATACAGGCTCCACAAGTACAGCCTCGTCAAGGTTTATATCTTTTTTTAGAACATAGATATTTACATCTCTTTCGGCGTTTTCAACATTCACATATTCGGAAAAAGCTCCGCACATATCGGCAACGGTTATTCCCGCTTTTTTAGCCTTTGTTGGTTCGACAAAAACAACGTCACCAACATTTATATCATCGGCAACAGCACAGCCTTTTTCCACGATTTTACCCACCATCTCGTGGCCAAATTCACTTCCCACATTTACGCCATAGTACTGACCGCCGTGGAGATATGCACCTACATCAGAACCGCAGATTCCCGCGCGGAGTATCTTTACCAGTACATCTTTCTCTCCAATTTGCGGGATTGGGCGTTCCTCCATTGCTACGTCTTTGATACCCTTATAGATGGCACATTTCATTGTTCCTTCCATTTTGTTTCCTCCATTCAAAACTTTTACATTCAAAACTTTTATTTTTTATTATGTTAACAATTATTGTATCATACTAAAATATAATATAGCATTCTCAAGTTCCAATATTTGTGTAAAAAAAAGAAACAGATCATCTGATCTGTTTCTTAACTATAGTTTTTTAAATTTAATGAAGTCATAAATGAAGTCATCCAAATCTTTCCAATAAACCTTTGTCATAAATTCCGGTGATTCTTTCATACCATCTACCATCCACTTTTTCAGAAGCATTGCCTGTGTTGCCGCATATTTATATGATAGATACTCAATTGTTGTGCTATTTTCCAGTCCTATATTAAAAATCTCCATATTAAGCTTTTGTATTCTGGAGATTATATCGTCAAAAAGAGTGTTTTTGCCTTCCTCTTTCATTGCTATCATAAAAAAATCTTTTTTACTGAGAAAATTTCTATATATGGCGGTGGTTATTTCTTCATAACCCATGCCCATATTAATTTCAGCGCGCATTGGCCCCTCTATTTCCCTGATAAATATTGTTTCAACAAGAGAATATCTATCTTGAAAATATCTATAAAAGCTTTTTCTTGAAACTTCCGCTTTTTCACAAATCTCCGTAACAGAAATATTGGCATCTTTTGTTTTGAGCACAAGTTCTATATACTTTTCTATTATTTTCTCTTTCGTATCCAAATTTATTTTCTCCTTAAGGCCCATTTAATAAATAATATTATTTCAAGAAAAATGCAAGAAGCCACAAAGCTCCTTTATATATAATGATATTTATTTTTAAACCCAACAAAGAAGCACAGCGTCATGCCAAAAGAAAGAACCTCTGCCGCCGCAACGGAGGCCCAAATTCCGTCAATCTCCCAAACCAGAGGAAGCAAAAGCACTGTACCTATTTGGAACACAAGCGTCCTTAAAAATGAGATTAATGCAGATACTATCCCGTTATTGAGCGCTGTAAATAAAGACGAGGAAAAGATATTGACTCCGGCAATAACAAACGACAAGGAGAATATCATCATTCCCCGGCAGGTCATTTCCATAAGGTTAGGGTCATAGCTTACAAAAAGCTTTGAAAGAGGAAGCGCTGTTATCTCAGCAAAAGCAGTCATTACAATGCCTAAAATCGATATTATTATTATACTTTTTTGAAAAAGATTTTTTAGTTCGTCTGAATTTTCTGCGCCGTAGTGATAACTTATAACCGGTGCGACTCCAATAGCGTAACCAAAGAAAATTGCCATAAATATGAAACTTACATACATCATTACACCATATGCGGCAACTCCGTCTTCGCCAGCATACTTCATAAGCTGCAGGTTATATAAAATTCCAACTACCGAAGCTGATATATTGCTTACAAGTTCAGATGATCCATTGGTACAAGTTTTTAATAAAACCAGAGGTTCGAATTTTGTTTTTCCAAGCTTCAAAAGGCTGCTGTTGGGCACTGCAAAATATATTAAAGGTATAATTCCGCCTACTGTTTGGCTTATTACGGTAGCCCAGGCCGCCCCAGAAAGTCCATATTGCAACACCCCAACCAAAAGCCAATCCAAAATCATATTTGTGACCCCGGCCACAACGGTGACCACAAAACCAAGGTGCGGCTTTTCCGCCGTTATTAAAAGTGCCTGAAAAAGACTTTGTAGCATAAACGGAACCATTCCTATCAGGAGTATTTTTCCGTAGACAATACAATACTCGAGCATTTCTTTATCCGCACCAAGAAGGATGGATATTGGCCTTAGAAAAGGTATTCCTATTGCAGAAAATACCGCTCCTAAAACGATTGTAGTATACACCACAAGCGAAAAATATCTTGACGCCCTTTCGTCGTCTTTTTCTCCCAATGTTTTCCCTATAATTGCGCTTCCCCCTGCGCCCATCATAAAACCTACGGCTGAAATTATCTGAACAAAAGGATATATCAGATTGAGCGCAGCAAACGGTGTTTTTCCAACATAGTTTGAAACAAAGAAACCGTCGACCACACCATAAATTGAAGTAAAAACCATCATCATTATAGATGGAAAAACAAAAGCCAATAATTTTTTATAAGTAAAATGGTCAGAAATTTTTATTCTCATTTAATCTCTCCGACAAGTTTAGAAAATTCGTCTTTCATAAAGCCAAACTGCTTTTCAGAAAGAGTGATTGCAGTCTCTCGTTCTCTTTCCGTAAATTTTTCAAAAGCCGCTTGTTCCGCTTCCATTATTTTAAATACTGTCTTTTTTGTTGTAAGTTCCGCTTTTTCGGTAAAAGATACGAGTTTTTCTCTGAAATTATTTTCAGAAGGAGTTATTTTTAAGACTCCTTGTTCAACAAGTTTTTTTATAGACGAATTCACCGTTTGTTTATTCAAAGACCATCGCTCACATATCTCTTTTTGCGTGCATGGGTGCGCCGCCTCACAAAGACCATACATTACCTTGAACGCGCTGTCTGAAAACTCCATCTTTTCTGCAACGACATGGTAAAGCTCTTCTATTTTGTAATTGATAGAAATAAATTTAGTATATTGATCTTTTATTTCCTGATTCAATGTTACTTCTCTCATACAATCCGAAATCGTACTGTTTTTTAATATAATATGATTTCTAATTTATGTCAAGTGCGACCTATAAAAAGTACTTGTCCGGCAAATATTATATGAACGAAAAATCCTCACCAATAAAAAACTGAGCTGAATGCCGTAACGCTACTAAAGCAGTATATAAAGGGCAAAGACGAGTGTACCTTCGTTGTGATCATAGATAAAGTGATAGAAATAATTGGAGGCGCAAACTGTCAATACGCCTTTCGGGCATTTTATTACGATATACGTTTTGTAGCCACCTTTGCTACGTTCCGCTTTGCTGGCAGCGCCGGAAACATTATCTGCTTGAAAGTTTCAAAGAAAATATAGTAGGAAATACAGACTTCATGTGACTTATTTATGTTTACAAAAATACTGGAATGCTCGCCATTACCCTTGCTAAAACCAATGTAGACCTATCACTGTAGGCTATCGGTCGGTACTTTCAACATATGTTTATGGCCAAGAAGTAAATACGCAAAGCTGAGCGAAATCGCGCAGCGTGCTTCAGAACTACGAAAAGGGAGGTGATTATATGTATTCCTACACTTTTGATTCAGAGACAGACGGAATTATACTTAATTCTACTTCTATGAATTTTCCCAAGGAATTAAGGTCCGTTTATGCTGCGGAAATAGATATCCTCAGCTTCGATAAACATTGGAATTATGACAAG
>CAZNVF010000012.1:0-21451 GCA_964576395.1 uncultured Oscillospiraceae bacterium | reverse complement strand
TTCCGGAAAGAATCAACAATAGAGATTACTTCAAAGGCACTTTTTTTATTAAATGGGGTAAGTTTTGGCAGGTTATTCCTCCATTTTGTAAGACCTACAGGGACACATACGGCACTTTCCACTGATGGGCCAAGTTTTTCCACTTCCCTAAAACTATAACGGAGCTCGTCGCCGTCATTTATTCCCGGACAGAGCACAAACTGAAGGTTAAGGCCTATGCCGGCCTCTGCAAGCCGTTTTAGATATGCCAAAGAGGTCGCCGCATTAGGGTTTTTCATCATTTTTATGCGTAGTTCCGGATCCATTGTATGGACAGAGACATTTATTGGTGAAAGATGCATTTTTATTATTCTGTCTATATCTTCTTTTTCAAGGTTAGTAAGAGTAACATAATTACCAAAAAGAAAGCCGAGACGTGAATCATCATCTTTAAAATAAAGGGTATCACGCATATTGGGTGGCATTTGGTCTATAAAACAGAAAATACATTTGTTTTTGCAGCAGCGTTCCCTATCCATAAGATAAGTTTCAAAATCAAGGCCAAGTTCCTCATATTCAGGTTTTTTTACGGATACTATTCGATTTTCCCCATCTACCCCTATTATCTTGATTTTGAGACTGCTGTCTATCATATAAAACCGATAGTCCAGTACATCCTTTATTTCATTTCCATTAATTGAAACAATGCTTTCGCCGGGAAGTATTCCAGCTTTAGCCGCAGGGCTATTCTTTTCGACAGACGCAATTACAAAAGACAAGGTTTGCCCTCTTTTCAGAAAGTATCGTTAAATTATATTATAACAAATAGATTTTAGTTTTTCCACTGTTTTTTATTAGGCACTGCAAAAAACGCTTGTCCAAAAAGTTTACGTTTTACCTGGAAAAATTCTTATTTCATATGCGAAAACAAAAAAGAGAGGGCATTTTGACCCTCTCCTGTTTTGCAAAGATTATGCCTCTTCTACTTTGATGATTTCTTTGCCTTTATAGTAACCACAGTTCTGGCATACTACATGCGGAGTTTTAAGTTCGCCGCACTGCGGACATTTGCAAAATGCCGGGGCTGAAATCTTCCAAACATTGGAACGCCTTTTATTTTTTCTTGCTTTTGAAACTTTTCTCTTCGGTACCGCCATGGTGAAAGCACCTCCTTAACAGAATTACTCCTTAGCTGTCTAGCAGCATTTTTAATTTTTCAAGGCGGGGGTCGACCTGTTTGCTAATGCAATTGCAGGCCGTTTCATTGAGATCCGCACCACACATTGGGCAAAGCCCTTTGCAATCTTCACTGCAGAGAAGCTGAAAAGGAAGCTCAAGAGTGACATCAGCCATTGTAAGCTCGTCCATATCCAAAATTCCGGTTGGAACAAGGATATAATCGTCATTGTACTCACCTGAAGCTAGCTCTCGCGCAAGCCAATGTTCAAATTCAAACTCCTCTTTTTTAACGGTTTTCTTGCCACATCTGTCACAATTATATTCAAGCACAGCGATAGCCCTGTACTTCAATGTAATTATGCCGGAACGGTTTTTGAAAACGCCGCTTATATGCACCGGAGAAGAAAATATTTTCTGTCCCCAAATATCCACCCCTGATAGATCGACCTGACCATCGAGCGGAATTTCAGTGCCTGGTGCATCGAATAATTCTTTAATATCAATAATCATTCGCAATCCCTCGCAACGCCACGGAAATTATTATATATTTATATTATGCTTTTGTCAAGCGGTTTTTCCCGTTTTTCCAAATAATAAGCATAATTATAACATTAAAATTCTACTACATATACTTTTCAAATGCAAACATATTTAATCACTTTTTCCTCATCTTGCATCCGCTTGCCACCATTGAAACATAATCGTCATGGCCTACAATTATATGATCTACAAGCTCAACATCAATTTGCTGCAAAAGGTCTCCAATCTCCATTGTTACTATCATATCCTCCGGCGACGGTATCAAAAGCCCGTTTGGATGGTTGTGCGCAAGCACTACACGAGTTGCTTTTGTAGCAATGGCCTCTTCCACCACCTTACGTTTTGGAACGCTGGATTTTACTATATCTCCCTCAAAAATAGTATTACAGCTTATAAGCTTATTTTTATTGTCAAAAGATGCCATTAACACTTTTTCATTTGTTATACCTACGTATTTTGTAAGCAAAAAATCACCAATATCCGAGGTTCCAGTAACGGTTCCAATCAGTTCTGCCTTATCTTCAAGATATCTTCTTGCCACCTGAGAAAACATAGTCAGATATTCGGCGGAACTGCGCCCCATCCCCTCCACTTGTTCAAGATCCTCTACCCTTGCATCAAGAACGCCACTTAGGCTGCCAAAACGGCTTATTAGCCTGTGGGCTATGGGGTTGGTATCCTTTTGAGGAATAACATAAAAAAGCAAAAGTTCCAAAACATTGTGTGGTTCAAAATCATCGAGCCCACTTGTTGCAAAGCGGTTTTTAAGCCTTTGGCGGTGCCCCGTGTGTTCATTTCCCAAAATAACACCTCATTGTAAATGTTTTGCTTGATAATTTCTATGTAAAATATTATACTCTGAATATATCCCATTCTCAAGAGGTATTTTTAATGAAAGAATTCAAAATTGCGAAGAACGATTCCGGCCAGAGACTTGATAAATTTATTACTAAGGCCATTCCAAAATTGCCCAAAAGTCTTTTATACAAATATATCCGCATAAAAAGAATAAAACTCAACGGAAAACGGTGTGACATATCGGATAAGCTTAACGAAGGCGATATAATTGAATGTTACGTTTCTGACGAATTTTTTGAATCTGAAAGCAAAAGACCTGAGTTTATGCTTGCTCCTTCAAACCTTGATATTGTTTATGAGGATGAGAACATTTTGCTTTGCAACAAGCCGGCCGGGCTTTTAGTCCATGAGGGAAATGACTGGTGCGCAGACACCCTTATTGCGCGGATACAACATTATCTTTATAAAAAGGGCGAATATGATCCAAAAAATGAAAGCTCTTTTGTTCCCGCGCTTTGCAACCGTATTGACAGAAACACTTGCGGAATAGTTATTGCAGCAAAAAATGCCGCCACACTTAGAGTACTTAACGATAAAATAAAAGAAAGGGAGCTTGAGAAAAAATACCTCTGTGTGGTAAAGGGTACACCAAATAAAGCCAATGGCGTTCTTGAACATTTTTTGAAAAAAAATGAAAAAACCAACACTGTGGAGGCTCTTACCTCCCCCTCGCCCGGTGCAAAGACCGCTAAAACCAAATACGTTGTACTCTCCTCCCATGATGGAATGAGCCTTATAGAAGCGGAACTTCTTACGGGAAGGACTCACCAAATAAGGGCGCAATTTGCCGCCATTGGCCACCCGCTGATAGGTGACACAAAATACGGTAAAGCTAAAGATGGCCACGGCTTCACCTGGCAGGCACTATGCTCTTATAAGCTAACCTTCAAGTTTGAAAAGAGCGCCGAACATTTAGAATATTTAAAAGGCAAATGTTTTATGGTCAAGGACGCTTGGTTTTTGAAAAAACTTGGGTTCAGTATTCCAAAAAAGATATTTTGACTCTTTATTAAAAACAGTTGCATAAATACTAACAAAACGCCCAGAAAGGCTTTCAGTCTTTTTGGGCGTTTTGTGCTGGGTATATTTCAGGTTTTTCGCAAATTTTTATATGTTTCCCATAAAAAACAAAGTTAAAAACATTTAAGTTGTTTTTTTGGATTAAACTAATTTTAAGATACAGACTTAAAGTACCATTTCCAGTGCTTTAAGAACAGCTTTATTTTCTTCACTACTACCGGCAAAAATGCATAAATATCCATTTTCACATCTTACAGCGATACCCTTATCTTCAAGGGACTTTGCCTTTTCACTGGCATTCTTCACCTTGAAAAATATACAGTCCGCCTTCGAACGATAGAGCCGCTCAAGAGAGTCAAACTTTACCGCAAGCTTTTTTATGCGAATGTAAAGGCTATTGCGGCTGTCCTCCAATTTGCGGCGTGACATTCTAAGTGCGGAAGCGTGCTCAAAAATTACGCATGCCGCAGCTTGATCTTCCGCTGATATCTCACAGTCAAATTCCGGCAGGTCGTTTCCTACGGCAAACACCGGTTTGCCCCCAAAACGAAGTTTTTTGAGCACTATTAAATTGTTAAACCCCGGTAAAAACTTAATTATTGAGTTCTCTTCTTCAACAAGGTGACTTTCATCTATAATTATTTTTGCATTCGTCGATTCAGTCAAAGCAGATATTTCTGAAAGAGTCATTTCGAGTGATGTTGGGCAGCAAGGCGAACTCAAAAAAATAGCATCTACCCCGCTTTTATTAGCAAAAGCAGCAAGGTCAGCAGCACAAATTTTCATACTCGATGGTTTTTTAAATAAAATCGCTGCTTTCCCCGGAAAACTTTTTTCAAAATATTTTGCAGAATCATCAAATTCCGGTATTATGACCTTGCTGTTATCTGAAAGAAGTGCGCGCAAAGCAGTAGTATGATCTTTAGCTGCTCTTATGTTTTTTATATCAGCATCGCAATATTCTGCAAAATTTTTGCAAAGCTTGGCGGCACATTTATCCCTTTCTACTCCCGCATTTTGTTTTCTTGCAAAATCCACAAGTTTTGAAAAACAGCCTTCTATATCAAAGAAAAATCTGCTTCCATCAAGATATATCACACCCGTCACCCCATTTCAAAAAAGCTGATTTGCCTGCTTTCAGGAAGACCTTTAAGTACGCCATTTGTACGAAGTATATCCATTACACCGGAACCTACGCCCGCTCTTGTATTCACATCATCTACAGAAAGATATTCCCCAGCTTTTCCTGCCTCTTCAAGTTGTTTTGCAGCATTTTCCCCTAGACCTTTCAATGAAACAAACGGCAAACGGAGTTTTCCGTTTTCAGGAACATATCTTGTCGCGGTGGATTTATAAAGATCAACTGGCAAAAATTCGTAGCCTCTTGTAAGCATCTCATTTGTGATCTCAAGCATAGTCAGCTGATCTTCTTCGCCTTTATTCATACTTTCCATCAAATGCATCTCTTTTATTCTCCGTTTAACTGCCTCATGGCCCTGCATTACAAGGCCCCCATCAAGGTCATCTCCACGGACAGTGAAAATTGCAGCATAGAATTCCAAAGGATAATATACCTTATAATATCCAAGCCTTATGGCCCCGATGACATATGCTGCGGCATGGGCTTTTGGAAACATATATTTAATTTTAAGGCAACTGTCGATATACCACTCTGGCACACCATGTTCGCGCATTGCAGTTTTGTGCTCATCTGTAAGTAGCTTGGCTGCTTTTCCCTTGCGAGTTATCTCCATAATCTTAAAAGCCATTCCTGGATCAAGTCCATATTGAATCAGGTCAGTCATAATGCTGTCACGGGTACCTATAACATTGGCGATAGTACAAGTACCGCTTTTTATGAGCTCCTGAGCATTTCCGAGCCAAACATCAGTGCCATGTGAAAGGCCGGATATCTGTATAAGCTCGGCAAAACATTTTGGTTTTGCATCAAGAAGCATTCCCTTTACAAAATTGGTTCCCATTTCAGGAATGGCAAGACTTCCTGTCTGGCAGTTTATCTCCTCTGCAGTGACACCGAGCGCCTCCGGTGACTGAAAAAGGCTATATACCTTTTCATCGCTCATTGGAATATCCACAGTTTTAAGCCCGGTCATATCTTCAAGGTATTTATATAGTGTGGGAACATCATGCCCAAGCTCATCCAGCTTAAGTATTGTATCGTGCAAGGCATGGAAGTCAAAATGCGTTGTGAGCATATCCGAATCAGCATCGTCCGCTGGATGCTGCATTGGGCAAAAGTCAGTTATGTCATAACCCGCAGGTATTACGACCATTCCGCCCGGATGCTGGCCAGTGGTTCGCTTGACGCCCGTGCAGCCAAGTGCAAGGCGGGTCTCCTCCGCTTTATTAAGAACTATTCCCTTATCTTCGCAATATCTTTTCACATAACCAAAGCCTGTTTTATCCGCAACTGCCCCTATTGTGCCAGCCTTAAAAACGTGATCTTTGCCAAAAAGTTCCTCAGTATAGCGGTGGGCATAAAACTGGTATTCGCCTGAAAAGTTGAGGTCTATATCCGGAGCTTTGTCTCCATGGAAGCCAAGAAAAGTTTCGAATGGAATATTATGTCCGTCGCGCTTATAATCTGTCCCACAAACAGGGCACTTCTTCGGTGGAAGGTCAAAACCTGAACCAACTTCACCTTTCTCAAAAAACTCGCTGTGGCAGCAGTTTGGGCAAACATAATGTGGTGCAAGAGGGTTTACCTCTGATATTCCACTCATGGTGGCAACAAAAGATGATCCTACTGAACCACGGGAACCGACTTGATAACCATCTTCATTCGACTTGGCCACAAGCTTCTGTGCAATTACATATAGAACTGCATAGCCGTGTTCAATTATAGAATTAAGCTCCTTGCTTAGACGGTTTTCAACTACTTCAGGAAGATCCTTCCCATAAACTTCATGCGCTCTTTTCCAGCAGCGGTTTTGAAGATCTTCTTCCGCTCCCTCTATATATGGAGTATATGTACCATCGAGGATCGGCTTGAGCACGTCACACATATCGGCAATCATATTAGGTACGGTTATAACGACCTCCCTTGCTTTTTCCTCTCCAAGGTAGGCAAATTCGTCAAGCATTTCTCTAGTAGTTTTAAAATAGAGTGGGGCCTGATTATCCGCATCGCTGAATCCCTGTGAAAACTGGATTATCTTGCGGTAATCAGCATCTTCTGGATCAAGAAAATGCACGTCACCTGTAGCTGCAACCGGTATGCCAAGCTCTTCGCCAAGGGCAACTATCTGCCTATTCCAGTCGCGAAGTTGCTCCTCGTTTTGAGCCTTGCCATCTCTAATCAGAAAAGCATTGTTGCCTATCGGCTGGATTTCAAGAAAATCATAGAAGCTTGCTATTTCTATAAGTTCATCATGAGGTTTTCCCTCTCTTACAGCCGTGTAAAGCTCACCAGCTTCACATGCTGATCCAACTATCAATCCCTCTCTATATTTTATCAAAAGGCTTTTTGGTACTCTTGGACGCTTTTTATAATATTCAACATGGGCTTTTGAAACAAGCTCATAGAGATTTTTGAGCCCTCGCTGAGTTTTTGCAATTATGATCTGATGATGAGTAGGCAGTTTTCTTGGGTCTGCACCGCGAAGAACGCCGTTGAGATCGGAAAAATTATCTATGTGCTGTTTTTCACGCAGTTCCTCCATCATCTTTACCAGTATTTGAGCGAGCTCCCTAGCATCATCACAAGCTCTGTGATGATTAAAAGGCGGCAATTTTAAATAATGCCCAACAGTATCAAGCTTATGGTTTTTAAGATCCGGATACATTGAGCGGGCCATTGCCACTGTATCTGCATATTGATAATCAAAACTCCAACCGACGCGTTTATTAGCAGCCTTAAGAAAACTTGTATCAAAGCCCGCATTATGGGCAACAAGGAATTTCGAATTCCCGCAGAATTTATAAAACTCAGCAAGGGCTTCTTTTTCATTGGGGGCATCTGCCACCATACCATCGTTTATTCCTGTTAGTTCAGTAATGCGTTCCGGAATATGGCGTTCCGGATTTACAAAAGTACAGAATTCATCTTTGAGCACACCGTTTACTATACGCACGGCACCGATCTCCGTTATCCTGTCTATTGCTGCGGAAAGACCTGTAGTCTCAAGGTCAAAAGCTATTATTTCATCTTCAAAAGCAACATCTGGATTTCCATAAACAGCTTTCACGGTATCATCTACGTAATAGGCCTCAACACCAAAAACCGGCTTGAAATTTTCATCTTTAAGTGCATTTACGGCGTTCATTACCTCTGGGAAGCCCTGCACTACTCCGTGGTCTGTAACTGCAATTCCCCTATGGCCCCAGTCGTGGGCACGCTTCACAAGTTTTTCAGCCGATGTGACACCATCCATTTGAGACATGTTGGTGTGCAAGTGCAGTTCAAAACGCTTTTCTGGTTCGTTATCAGTCCTGTAAACCCTTTTAACTTTACAGATGTCCCGTGGGTGAATAGTTATATCATGCTCATATTTATCGAAAGAAGCCTCACCGTTTACTAAAATCGTCGTTCCAGGTTTTAGAGCAAGTACATTTTCAGCATCTTTTTTCTTCGCTATAACTTTTATTGTTATAGAACTTGTATAATCAGTTATCATTATAGATATAATGACACTTTCGCCGTCCCTTGTTTCCCTTGAATCTACGCTAAATATGTCACCCCATACAATAACTTTACTGCTTTGCATATCAACATCTGCAAGCTTCATTGGGCGCTGCCTTATGGGCTTGCCCATAACCTGAGTCATTTCTGAAACATCTATGGGAAGGCCGGACACATCGAATCCGCCTTGAACATTTGCAGCATGGCGTGAAGAATTTTTCAACTTTACTTCCGCGCTTTTGGGTGAAGAGTAAGTTTTTGCCGGAGGTGTAGGTTCGCTTATCTTATCCACCTCTGTTATTCCTGTAAAAGCAATTTTAACTTCCCGTCCAAACTCTTCACGAATTATTTTTTTGAGCACGGAGTCACAGTGCTCCTTAAGGAGTATCTCTATTCCGCCATGGGCAAGCTCAATGGTCATTGTATCACCACAAAGGCTCATTTTGCTATCAACAAAAAAGCCATTTACATAGGCTCCTCGGGCATTTGCCTCCGCCACAAGATCGTCATAATAATCTTCACTAAGCATAGATGGATCATAAACAGAAATAAACCGGACGTTTTTAACGCCCAGTTTTTTGCAAATTTGCCTTTGGAGAGCATATATATCTTTTTTATGTACGATTCTTTCTGGCTTTATTTTTGCCGTTACTTCACGGGAATCCATATCTATTCTCATACCTATGATCTCAGCAGAGGATAAAACGGACCCCGTTTCCGTTCCAAAGACTTCCGCAACGGTCTTACTCATCTTTTCACATCCGTTCAATTTCGTCTAAAAGAGCTGTTATAATATCTTCTTCTGGAACTTTTCTGATTATCTCGCCCTTTTTGAAAATTAGGCCACATTTGTTTCCACCGGCAACCCCAATATCAGCTTCTCTTGCTTCTCCGGGTCCATTTACTGCGCAACCCATTACTGCTACAGTTATTTCTTTTTCACAGCCCTTCAGAGCCTCTTCAACACAGCTTGCAATCTTAATAAGGTTGATTCTTGTTCTTCCACAAGTTGGGCAGGAAACGATGTTTACGCCAAATTGACGTACACCAGCAGCCTTTAGAATATCTTTTGCGGCATAGATTTCGCGCACAGGGTCGGCTGTAAGCGTAACTCTGATTGTTGAGCCTATTCCATCTACAAGAAGGCTCCCTATACCAATAGCATTTTTAATTATTCCCATGTGTTCGGTTCCAGCCTCTGTAACACCCAAATGAAGTGGGTAATCACAGCGCTGTGCCACAAGGCGGCAGGCATTTATCATTGTTTTTACACTGCTTGATTTTATTGAGATTACAGTGTTGTCAAAACCATATTTTTCAAGTATGGCCACGTGCTCCATAGCGCTTTCAGCAAGGGCCTCCGCGGTTGGAGCGCCATATTTTTCAATGAAACGATTGCTAAGAGAACCCCCATTTACTCCGACACGAATGGCCACTCCTGCGTTCCCGCAAGCTTCCACTACCTGCCTTGTGCGGTCTTCTGATCCAATGTTTCCCGGATTTATACGAATCTTATCTACACCAGCTTCTACTGCCGCAAGCGCAAGGCGGTAATCGAAATGGATATCCGCCACAAGAGGAATACTAATTCTATCCTTTATGGCTGGAATAAGCTGGATAGCGTTCATATCCGGAATTGCTGCACGCAATATTTCACAGCCTGCTTTTTCTAGTTTCTCAGCCTGAGCAGCACTTCCTTCAATATCAGTTGATGGGATACTTATCATTGACTGTATTGCCACGGGGTTGTTGCTACCTATGACAATATTCCCTATTTTGACTTCCTTTGCCAATTACTTATCCCCCTGTTACCAGCTTAAAAATATCATTAAAGGTTATTATTACCATAAGAAGCAATAAAAGAGCCATACCGGCAGAATGTATATACGCTTCAATTTTTTGATTGATTGGTTTCCCCCTAACAAGTTCAATAAGCATGAAAAAAATTCTTCCCCCGTCAAGAGCAGGAAGCGGCAAAATATTGAATACTCCAAGGTTCACCGTTATCATGGCAAGAATGATCAAAAGGTTTTTAATATTTGTTGAAGAAGCTGCCTCAGATATAGCCTCTGTAACTCCAACTGGACCAGAAAGCTGATTTAAAGCAAAATTTCCTTTTACGATATCAGCAAGTGAATGCCAAACAAGTTTTATGAGTGAATACGTCCAACGGAAAGAATAGGAAATTACCCCACCAAAAGTCGGTTCTGTTCCGTAAACTCCGAAATCTAGCACAATATAGCTGTTGCCATCCTCATAGGTATCCATTTCAAACCTGACTTCATCAAGGTGAAGCTTTTCACCATCTCTAATGACATCCATAGTAACTATGCCATCTTGATCCCGTATAAGGGAATAAACTATATCATAGTCGCAGTCTGCACTTTCACTGTTGACAGCAACTATTTCATCATTGATCTGCAGATATTCAGCCGAAGAAGATCCTTCTGTAAAACTTGCAATGGTAGTCGTTCCAAGAAGGTTTTGGCCAGAAGTAAGTATGACTATAACAGCAAAGCCCAAAATAAGATTCATTATTGCTCCGGCAGCGGTTATAATTATTCTTTTCCACACCGGGCAGGCCATAAAGCTGTGTTCGTCGTTACTTTCTTCATCTTCACCTTCCATTGCTACAAAGCCTCCTATCGGCAGCAGGCGTAGAGAATAGTCGGTATCTCCCACTGTTTTTGACAATATTTTAGGGCCCATACCTATGGAAAATTCATTTACTTTTACGCCCGCCCATTTTGCCGTTGCAAAATGACCCAGCTCATGGAAAAATATCATAAACCCGAAAAGAAAAATTGCAATAATTATGCTTAAAATATTCAAGATTATCTCCTTATCTGCAAATTGAAGCCGCGAAATTTCTTGCCTCCGCATCTGTCTCGAAAACTTCTTCAAACGAATCTCCATTTGGAAGAGGCATATCAAGAGTTTTCTCTATTATTCTCGGTATATCCGTAAATTTTATCCTTCCATTTAAGAAAGCTTCCACAGCTATTTCATCTGCGGCATTGAAAGCTGCCGTGGCAGTTTTTCCTATAGAAAGAGCGTGTCGTGCAAGGTTTGTTGACGGAAACGTTTCATCATCCTGTTTATAAAAATGCAGGGTACAAATTTTTGAAAGGTCAAGCTCCTGCACGGTACTTTTGCATCTTTCAGGATTTGTTAGTGCATATTGTATCGGCGTTCGCATATCTGGAACACCAAGCTGAGCTAAAACTGAATTATCAGTAAATTCAACCAAAGAATGCACTATACTTTCCCTATGCACTACTACATCAATATTATTCTGAGAAACACCAAAAAGATGTGCAGCCTCAATTATTTCAAGGCCTTTATTTGCCATTGTGGCAGAATCCACAGTGACCTTTTTTCCCATGTTCCATGTTGGATGAGCAAGCGCGTCCTCCGGAAGTATATCTTCAAGCTCAGCAAAATTTTTTCCAAAGAAAGGTCCGCCAGATGCAGTCAAAATTAGCTTTTTTATGCGACTACAGTCGCCCTTTGCCTGAAGGCACTGAAAGATTGCTGAATGCTCGCTGTCGACCGGAATAATTTTTACCCCATTCTCCAAAGCAACATCCATAACCCGTCTGCCACCGGCAACTAGTGTCTCTTTATTTGCAAGGGCAATATCGTTTCCAGCTTCTATGGCGGCTAGTGTTGGCTTTAAACCGGCAATTCCCGTAACCGCATTGAGTACTACATCACAATCAACAGAGGCTGCTTCAAGTACTGCGTCTTTTCCACCAAGCACCTTTATGCTTGTATCCGCAAGAGCGGTGCTCAAAAGTTTGGCCGCGGTTTCATCTGCCACAGCCACAAGCTTTGGATTAAACTTCCTTGCCTGCTCTTCAAGGAGTTCTATGTTTTTACCTGCAGCAAGGGCTGTAATGGAATAGCCAAGGTTATTGCAGACATCAAGAGTTTGAGTCCCGATAGAGCCAGTAGAACCCAAAACTGCAATGTTCTTCACCAAAAAACCCCCATATTCTATATATAAGATTGCAGTAGGAGATATTATCCCCTACTGACAGATTTTCAAATTTAAATTTAATATAATTTATAATCAGCTGATGAGCGGAGCATAAATATTCCAGATATAAAGAAGCGGTGCAACAAAAAGCCAACTGTCAAATCGGTCCATAACGCCGCCATGGCCTGGCATTATATTGCCATAATCTTTTATTTTGAATTGGCGTTTGATAACAGATGCACAGAGATCGCCAAGTATTCCCGCCACAGCGCCTATAGGAAGAAAGGTTATAAGGCTCAGCCAGTTCACCGCTATACCAGCATAAGCGGAAAAAGCGTATGCAAATCCAAGGCAGAGAAAAATATCTCCTACAACTCCGCCAATAGCACCTTCAAACGTCTTTTTCGGGCTTATTTCTGGACACAGTTTATGTTTTCCCCAGGCGCAACCGGTAAAATAGGCAAAAGTATCATTGAACCATGCCGTTCCAAGGCTGAGAAACACAAGAAAATATGAAATTGGGCTTCCATATTGGCGATACAGCAAAAACATAGAGAACGCTCTTGGCACTACTGTTACAACAAAAAACGCAAAAGTAACAGAGAATGCTGAAAGCTCTTTATGGTCTGTAAGCAAAAATATTAGGACTATTCCCGCAAAAACTAGCTCTGTTAGTATTGTGAGCGATGAAAAAATATTAAAAAACATGCTCGAAAATAGTGCCGCAAAAACAAGGCACACTCCCTCAAAAAAATGTTTTTGAGAAAGCCCCGCTGCATGTATAAGCTCATGTACAGCAATTACAGAAAGAAGCATCACTGCAGCATCGAGCACAGCCGTTTCAAAAAAGTAAATGACAACGGCAAGCAAAGCAAGACCGATGACCGCAGAAATAATTCTTGTTTTCAAACCAAGATGTTCTCCTTTCCTGTTACATTAAATTCCACCAAAGCGGCGGTTTCTTTTCGCATATTCTTCAAGAGCAGCATCAAAATCATCCGCAGTAAAATCTGGCCAAAGAATATCCATAAATATAAGTTCGGAATATGCGCTTTCCCAAATAAGGAAGTTTGAAAGTCTCTCCTCCCCACTTGGACGAATAATAAGATCTACATTGGGAATTTGGGAATAAAGCCTTGCAGAAATTGTGTCCTCGTTTATTTCTTCCGCTGTTAAATTACCAGCAGCAACCTCTTTTATAATATTTTTTACAGCATGGACTATCTCGTCACGGCCGCCATAATTTAGGGCTATTTGGACTGTTGTAACAACATCTTCTATCTCCGCGCTTTCTGCTTTTTTCATCAGTTCCCTTAGCTCTCCATCAAAAGGAGTCCTATCACCAATGAAGCGTACCGCCATACGTTCGTTTTTTGCCTTTTCCATATCCCTGAGGTAGCTTCGCATTAGGTCCATAACACCGTCAACTTCCTCTTTCGGCCGTTTCCAATTTTCTGTGGAAAAAGCATATACAGTCAGCCACGGTATACCGAGATCGCGGCAGTGGCGGGAGATATCTCCAAATACCTCAGTACCTTTTTTGTGCCCAATATTCCTTGTAAGACCGCGCTTTTCCGCCCAGCGGCCATTTCCGTCCATGATAATGCCAACATGCTCAGGCAAAAAAGTTCTATCGATCATATTGATCCCCCAATTATAAACTCATCAGATCTCCATGATCTCTTGCTCTTTTGTCTGAGAAAGTTTTTCTATTTTAGAAACGAAATCATCAGTGAGTTTTTGGATCTCTTTCTCTATATCTTTTTGATCATCCTCGGTAATAAGTTTGTCCTTCTGCTGTTTTTTGATAAACTCATTTGCATCGCGACGGATATTCCTTATATTTACCTTTGCTTCCTCACCATGCTTAGAAACCTGCTTGCACAGCTCCTTACGGCGTTCTTCTGTAAGAGGAGGAAAAACAAGCCTTATACAAGAGCCATCATTTTGCGGAGGAATTCCAACATCTGATACGTTTATAGCTTTTTCAATAGCTTTAAGAGCGCTTCTGTCCCAAGGCTGAATAACAAGTATTCTTGCTTCTGAGACTGAAATAGAAGCCACCTGGTTAATTGGGGTCATAGCTCCATAATATTCAACGCTGATTCTATCAAGTACGCCGGGGTTTGCACGTCCCGCTCGGATAGAAGAATAATCTTCATTGAGTACATTAATAGTTTTTTCCATTTTGTCATTAAACGGTTTAAGTTCTTCTCTCATGATATCCTCCTTTTCATTCGGCGAAAAAATTGCTTTTTACAAGAAACCTCACCGAAAGCTTCAAGCTGCAAAAATTTAATTAGCCCATAACCAATGTGCCTATATTTTCACCCGAAACTGCTTTTACAATATTGTTTGGATCTTCAAGGCTAAAGACAAGGATCGGCATTCCATTATCACGGCACATTGCTGCAGAAGTAGAATCCATTACACCAAGCTCTTTTTCGAGCACATCTTTAAAAGTGAGTGTATCATAACGCACGGCATCACCGTATTTACGCGGATCTTTATCATAAACACCGTCTACCATCGTTGCTTTGAATATTACGTCCGCGTCAATTTCGACTGCACGAAGTGCACTTGTGGTGTCCGTTGAAAAATATGGGTTCCCAATTCCACCTCCAAAAACAACAACACGGCCCTTTTTTAAATGACGTACTGCTTTATCTTTTATATAAAGCTCTGCCACTTCTGGCATTGCAATGGCGCTTTGAACTCTTGCATCAACACCAAGTTGCTCAAGGGTATCAGAAACTGCAATAGCGTTTATAACAGTTGCAAGCATACCCATGTGATCCGCTTTTGTTCTATCCATGTTCCCACTTGAGCGGCCACGCCAAAAATTTCCACCGCCTACAACTATTGCAACTTCTGCGCCAAGTTTGGTACATTCTTTTATACTTTCACAAATTTTTGTCACAACATTAAAATCGAGGCCTACGCCCCTTGCACCGGAAAGAGCTTCCCCGCTTAGCTTCAGTAACACACGCTTATACTTGAGTTCCATATGAAACCGCCCCTATCCATTGTCAAAGTAATATATGGCATAATTCCCCTATACCCCTTATTTTATATTATTTTACACTAAAGCGAAAGAGATGTAAAGATAAAAATAAATTTGTTCCACAAAATAACTATAAACAAAATTAAATTATTTTTCAAACTATTAATGTTCTGTAAAAAAACACCCCCGTAAAACGGGGGCAATTTTTACAGAACAGCGTAACCTTACAGAAGAGAATCAAAAAGCTCGGGTGCATATTTCGGGATAACAGTAGAGCCAATGTAAAGATCCATACGTGCCGCCTCTTCAATGCCAGCAGTAACAGCAGCCCTTACAGCGCCAACGTCACCAGTGAGTGTTACAACGCCTTTGCCACCAATAGCATAGCCCATTGTAATTCCAATAAGGTTGATCTGAGCAGCTTTTGCAGCAACATCCGCTGCTTTAATAGCAGAAGTGATGCTGTAAAATTCCATTGCACCAATGGCATCGCCTTTTACAACCTGAGCTGATCCGCTAAGAGCTGGAATTAACTGAGGATGTATATTTTGAATGATCATTTTGTCAACAACAGTGTTTCCGCCATTAATTTCGCCAGCAAGAACAGAGGCTTTAACGGAACCAGTGTCACCATAGATTATTATAATATATTTGCCGGGGCATACCGTAGAAGTACGAATAAGACTTACTTCAGCAGCTTTGAGCATTACATCGCAGGTCTCGATGCCTTTTGCGATGCTGTTAAATTCAAGCATTCCGATCGTCTGGATCATTTGCTCTCCCTCCTTAATTCTACTCTGTCAGATACAGATAAAACTTTTCCGTCGAAGCTTGCGTAAACATTTGCACCAAGCTTTCCTTCGTCCATTACACCGATGAGGTCGCCCTTTTTGACAATATCACCAACGGATACAACGGCAGTCGCAGGAGCTCCAATATGCTGTTTAAGCGGCACTTCCACAACTTCAGGAGTAAGTACGATAGGTTCATCAGTGGCAAGGTGCTTACCATAATACTTGCTAAGGCCAAGGCGTGCAGCAAGACGGTTAGTAGGAATTTTTCTGATCTCCCTTTCTGGTCTTGCAACAGGATCGTTTTTCTTAGGAACGTCAATTCCTCTTGCGCGAAGCTGGGTCTTAATATACATATTAGCTTTTCTTGGAGAGAGGTGCATCGGGCAAGCGAACATCTCACAAGCACCGCATTCGGAACAGTTGATCGCATGTCCGAATACACGAAGATACTCGTCGTTATCCTGGATGAGGTTCTCTCTAAAGAGATTTCTCATTACTTTATGGGGGAAGAGGTCATGGCCGGTCTCATATCTTGGGCACATATCGGTGCACATACGACACTGAATGCAGTTAGATTTGGCTCTATTTTTCATAGATTCGACCTTAAGATGGCTACACTCCACAAGATAATGATCTTTAGGAAGAACGATAATATTGCCATCAGTTTTTGTGATGACAAGCTTATCTATATCTTCGTCCTTATCATAAACTTTACCCATCATAGGGCCGCCCATTATAACAGCATAGTTAGAAATAGTAGGGCTTGCCGCTTTTACACAATCTCTGACAGAGGTTCCAAGCGGAACATTAAGCATAACGGGGGTTTTCACCTCACCAACCACACTGAGGAATTTATCAGTCACAGGCTTGCCATCAAAGGCATCAACAATGTTAAGAACTGTGCCAACGTTGTCAACTACAGCTCCTACCATAAGAGGAATACCTCTTTCTGGAACTGATTTCCCTGTGATTTCACAAACTATTACCTGCTCATCGCCTGCGGGATAAAAATACCCCATTTTGTGAAGCTTAATGTCGCTTCCAGCATCAGCAATTGCTTTCTCAAGAGCGGCAATTTCAGCTTTATATGCTGCTTTGAGAGCTATGTACTTTTTGTCTGCACCGAGCTCCTTTGCTATCATTTCAACACCTTTTACAAGATCATCCGCTCTTGTCCTCATTAGAAACTTATCAGTTTCAATAAGAGGTTCACACTCCGCTGCGTTGACAATGAAATACTCGGATTTTGCGTTGAGTTTTACATGGGTAGGAAAACCCGCGCCGCCCGCGCCGACTATGCCGGCATTTTTTACGGTTTCGACTAAACTCAAATCAATGCACCTCCCTGTAATTTTCTGCAAATTACGCTTTAATAAACAAAACGGCAATATATAAAATAATTATATACAAAACTAAATATATTGCCGTTCACGCACAAACCTTTTTCCTAACTGATTATTTGCCTGACATCTGCTTTGCAACTTCTTCTGCAAAGTTCTCTTCTTTTTTCTCGATTCCTTCGCCTTTTTCCATACGGACAAATTCAACGATCTTGATATGACCACCAAGCTCTTTGGCAACTTTTTCAGTATAGGATTTAATGTCAAGGTCAGGATCTTTTACATATTCCTGATCTACAAGGCAGTTTTCTTTATAATATTTGCCGATCTTACCTTCAACCATTTTTGCTTTAACAGCATCAGGTTTAGCCGCCATTTTAGGGTCATTGCTGATCTGGGCAAGAAGAATCTCTTTCTCATGTTCAAGGACTTCAGCAGGTACACAATGCTCGCATACATAGGTAGGGTTTGCTGCAGCAATTTGCATTGCAATATCTTTACCATATTCAGCAAAGCCTTCTTTGTCCGCTACATCAGTATCGAACTTGACCATAACACCGATCTTGCCGCCACCGTGTACATAGGTAGCAACTGTTCCCTCATATCGAACAAAACGACGGATCTTAAGGTTCTCCCGAATTACAAGAATTCTGTCCTGAAGAAGTTCCTGCACAGTCTGACCATTGACTTCGATTTTGAGAAGCTCATCAACATCGGCTGGGTTATGGTCGATAACTGCCTGTCCTGCAATTCTTGCAAATTCCTGGAAGCTTTCATTTTTGGCAACAAAGTCAGTTTCAGAGTTGACTTCAATGGCAACTGCAGCGTTCTTTTCAGGATCTGCAAATGCTACGACAATACCCTCTGCTGCAATTCTGGATGCTTTCTTTGCAGCTGCCGCAAGTCCTTTTTCACGAAGGAACTCAACAGCTTTATCCATATCGCCGTCGGTTTCCATAAGGGCCTTTTTGCAATCGAGCATTCCGCATTCAGTCATCTCACGGAGAGTTTTTACGTCTTGGGCAGTAAATGGCATGATTATTCAGCCTCCTCTTCGGTTTCAGTCTCTTCAGGAGTTTCCTGCACACCCTGTCTTCCCTCAATAATAGCGTCGGCTATAGTTCCTGCAATAAGCTTTACTGCACGAATAGCGTCATCATTACCAGGAATGAGGTAATCAACCTCGTCAGGATCACAGTTAGTGTCAACGATAGCTACAATAGGAATACCAAGTTTACGTGCTTCAGCAACAGCGATCTTCTCTTTTCTCGAATCTACAATAAAAAGAGCACCGGGGAGTTCTTCCATCTCTTCAATACCGCCAAGGTATTTTTCGAGTTTTTCAATTTCAAGAGTGAGCTTAGCCGCCTCTTTTTTTGTAAGACGATCAAAGGTTCCATCTTCCTCCATTTTACGGAGTTGCTGAAGACGAGCTATTCTTCTTCTAATAGTCTTGAAGTTGGTAAGCATACCACCGAGCCAACGGGCATTTACATAATAAGCGCCAGCTCTTTCGGCCTCTTCACGAATGGAATCAGCAGCCTGTTTTTTGGTGCCGACAAAAAGTACTGATTTCCCTTCAGCAGAAAGTTCATTTACGAAAGCATAGGCTTCCTCAATTTTCTTTACAGTTTTCTGAAGATCGATGATGTAGATTCCGTTCCTCTCAGTGAAGATATACGGAGCCATTTTAGGGTTCCAACGGCGGGTCTGGTGGCCAAAATGAACCCCAGCTTCAAGCAGCTGTTTCATAGATACTACGGACATTAATTTTCCTCCTTGTTATTTCCTCCACTCTACGCACTTCTCAGCGAAACCAAGTTTGGCACAGTCTCTGGGATTGTAGAATGTGTGGTTTTGCTTGGAAGATAAAACTACATTCTTCCAGCTATTAAATTATACCACTAAGAAGTATTTAATGCAACATCTTTATTATATAAATATTAAAAATTATTGAAAAAATTTGAAATAGCCTCAATAAAATTGTTCCTTTTTTGTTGCTTTTTGGGAATATAATCTGGACCTATTCTTACAAGTATTACATCTGTTCCTATTGTCTCAATTTTCTCCCACGAAATCATTACATCATCTTCTCTTCCAAAAAGGCCAAAAAGTTTTGCCCTGCCTTTTATTACAAGTGCAAGCACCGTTTTTGTTTCAGTGTCTATAAGGACATCCCCAGTATAGCCGAAGCATGAACCATCGCTTAAATTTATCACTTCTTTTTCCTTCAATTCCCCAAGTGTAAGACGCATGAACTTATTCCCCCCTTTTTCAATATTTATGCAGGAATAATTTTTTCTTTGTCTGTCCGTGCTCAAAAATTACCAGGTTTTCGTTTCGTGCTCAAATGAATATATCCATGCTCGCTGGTCCATGATTAATGGTGTGAAAATTACTGAACTGGGGAAAATGTGTATGTATTATGGAAAAGTCGAAATATGCGGAATAAATACGGCAAAATTGCCAGTGCTCAAAGAGGATGAGAAAACAGAGCTTCTAAAAAGGGCTAAAGCAGGCGACAAAGCCGCGAGAGAAGAAATGATAAACGGTAACCTAAGGCTGGTTTTAAGCGTCGTGCAGAAATTCTCTGGACGCGGTGAAAACCCGGATGATCTTTTTCAAGTTGGATGCATAGGGCTTATCAAAGCCATAGATAATTTTGACCCGGATCTTGATGTCAAATTTTCGACTTATGGTGTGCCTATGATAATAGGCGAGATCAGGCGATTCTTAAGGGACAGCAATTCTGTAAGGGTAAGCCGTTCCATGAGAGATATTGCTTATAAAGCGATGCAAATAAAAGAAAATTTTATAAACGAGTATGGGCGTGAACCCAAAATTGAAGAACTGGCCAAAGAAATGGGTATTCCTAAAAGTCAAGTAGTTGTGGCACTAGAAGCGATAGTTGAACCAATATCACTTTATGAACCCGTCTATTCTGATTCCGGCGACACGCTATACATGATGGACCAGATAAGTGATAAAAGCTCAGATTCGAGCTGGCTTGAAGAAATATCTCTCAAAGAAGCCATAAAAGTACTTTCTCCAAGGGAAAAACGCATACTTACAATGCGTTTTTTTGACGGCAGAACACAAATGGACGTGGCCTCCCAAATTGGCATAAGCCAAGCTCAAGTCTCCCGCCTTGAAAAAGGTGCGCTGCAAAAAATCAAAGATCAGCTTTAAAAATTGCAATTATCCATCCACTAGTATCAATAAAATCACAAATCAAATGGTATTTTTATGGTCAATCACCCTTTTTTATGGTACAATATTTTATCATATTGAAAAGTGGTGTTTTATATAAAAAAACTTTTAATAACCGGTTTTGAGCCTTTCAATGGAGAAAACACAAATTCATCATGGGAAGCGGTATGGCTTCTTCCCCACAAAATAAGCGATTATGAAATATTCAAGCTTCAGCTGCCAACCGCCTTCGGCAAGGCCGCTGAAACGGCCCTTTGTTTTGCCGAAAATATAAGGCCTGATTCCATAATCTGCGTTGGACAAGCGGCGGGAAGATCTTCTGTGACGCCGGAATTGGTGGCAATAAATCTGCGTTATGCTTCCATTCCCGACAACAGTGGAGCAAAACCTGAGGATGTTCCAGTCATTCCAGGCGGACCATGTGCTTACTTCTCAACTCTTCCGGTAAGGAATATGGCAAAAGCAATTATTGACGCTGGAATTCCCAGTTCAGTCTCCTACTCTGCAGGCACTTACGTTTGTAATGACCTTTTGTATTCTGTGCTTCATCATTATAAAAATACTGAAGTAAAGGCCACATTTATTCATGTTCCTCTCATTCCAGAACAGGTAAAAAACAATCAGCCGAGCCTTCCTCTTTTGGACATTGTAAATGCACTTAATGCAGCAATAAAAGCAATATAGTTATATTTTGCAATTTTTTTACAAACGAATTTTTCATGGAATTTTACTACATTGTATAAATAATTAAAAACAAAAGCCCTTTCTTTTTTGGCGCAGCCAGATAAGGAAGTAATTATGTAGGGGATACGGTGCAGTACCGATTAAGGTGCTGCGCCGTATCTTTTGTTATGCTACGAACTTGAAATCCTGCGGGTTTTTGCGTATTTCCTCAACCATCGC